>NZ_JAYAZJ010000067.1:0-5774 GCF_037273965.1 Claveliimonas sp.
GTTGAAAAATACCCCGTCCCCCAATTAAAATTACCCTGTTCCCAATTGACAAATTTCTTAAGAAACAATAAGATGATAAGAATAGAACAAAATTTATGGAGATTACTATGGATAAAATAGAACTGATCGCTCCCTGTCATTTTGGTCTGGAAGCAGTATTGAAAAGAGAAATTCAGGCGCTGGGGTATGAGATTTCATCTACAGAAGACGGAAGAGTTTCGTTTTATGGAGATTTGTCCGCGGTCTGCAGGGCAAATATTTTCCTTCGTACTGCGGAAAGAG
Source organism: Claveliimonas sp. (assembly GCF_037273965.1). Lineage (NCBI taxonomy): Bacteria > Bacillati > Bacillota > Clostridia > Lachnospirales > Lachnospiraceae > Claveliimonas > Claveliimonas sp. The sequence goes on from NZ_JAYAZJ010000067.1 coordinate 283, forward strand.
TGCTGCTGAAAGCAGGAGAGTTTAAAGCGGAAACGTTTGATGAACTGTTTGAGAAAACCAGAGAAATTCCCTGGGAAAATTACATACCTGAAAACGGGAAATTCTGGGTTGCCAAAGCAGCATCGGTTAAAAGTAAGCTTTTCAGCCCGTCTGACATACAGTCCATCATGAAAAAAGCGATTGTAAGAAGGCTGCAGAGTTCCTACCATAAAGAGTGGTTTGAAGAAGACGGCGCCTCTTATCCGCTCCGGGTGTTTTTGAAAAAAGATATGGTGACTGTAGGGATCGATACGTCAGGAATTTCTCTGCATAAGAGAGGATACCGGGAGGTGTCGGGAAAGGCTCCTATCACGGAAACGCTGGCTGCGGCGCTTATTATGCTCACGCCATGGAGGGGAGACAGAATATTGGTGGATCCCTTCTGCGGCAGCGGTACCTTTCCTATAGAGGCCGCGATGATGGCAGCGGATATCGCTCCCGGAATGAACCGTTCTTTTACAGCCGAGGACTGGACGAATCTGCTCCCTAAGAAAATGTGGTATGAGGCAGTGGATGAGGCGGAGAGCAGGATAAAAACAAATATTGAGACAGATATACAGGGGTATGATATCGATGGTGATGTGATCCGGATCGCGAGAAGAAACGCCAGGGAAGCAGGTGTGGATCACCTGATCCATTTTCAGGAAAGAAATGTCCGCGATCTTAGACATTCCGGAAAATATGGCTTCATTATTACCAATCCTCCTTACGGCGAAAGGCTGGAAGACAAAAAAGATCTGCCGCAGCTGTACCGGACTTTTGGAGAGAGTTTTGCCGGACTGGACACATGGTCTGCCTACATGATCACGAGCTATGAGGATGCACAGAGATATTTTGGCAGAAAAGCAGATAAAAACAGAAAAATTTATAATGGAATGCTGAAAACTTATTTTTATCAGTTTCTGGGGCCGAAGCCGCCGAAGAAAAATAATAGTAGAATGGATGGATGCTAAATGAAAACAATTATATTTGCAACAGGAAATAGAAATAAGATGGAAGACAAAAAAGATCTGCCGCAGCTGTACCGGACTTTTGGAGAGAGTTTTGCCGGACTGGACACATGGTCTGCCTACATGATCACGAGCTATGAGGATGCACAGAGATATTTTGGCAGAAAAGCAGATAAAAACAGAAAAATTTATAATGGAATGCTGAAAACTTATTTTTATCAGTTTCTGGGGCCGAAGCCGCCGAAGAAAAATAATAGTAGAATGGATGGATGCTAAATGAAAACAATTATATTTGCAACAGGAAATAGAAATAAGATGGAAGAAATCCGGATGATCCTTAAGGATCTTGATGCGGAGATTTTGTCACAAAAAGAGGCGGGAATAGATGCTGATGTAGTGGAGGACGGAACCACATTTGAAGAAAACGCTCTGATCAAAGCAAGAGAAATCCGAAAGATTGCATCAGCTATGAAAAAGTATAAGGAAGCAGTGATCCTGGCGGATGATTCCGGACTTGAGATCGATTATCTGAATAAGGAGCCGGGAATTTATTCTGCAAGATATCTCGGAGAGGATACTTCCTATGATATAAAAAATAATGCTCTGCTTGACAGGCTTGCGGGCGTGCCGGATGAAGACCGGACTGCCCGGTTTGTGTGCGCTATAGCGGCGGCATTTCCGGATGGTACAGAAGAAGTTGTAAGGGGGACAATGGAAGGGAGGATCGGTTATGAAATTGCAGGAGAACATGGTTTTGGTTATGATCCTATTTTCTTCCTGCCGCAGTATGGATGCACAAGCGCCCAGCTTGATCCGGAAAAGAAAAATGAGTTGAGTCACAGAGGAGAAGGGCTAAGAAAAATGCGTCGGATACTGGAGCAGCGTTAAAACAAAGGAGCCGAAGAGTAAATATGAGGATACTGGTAGTAAGTGATACACATAAATCCCACCGAAATCTGGAGAGAGCATTGGAAGAAACCGGACACATTGATATGATGATCCATCTGGGTGATGTGGAAGGAAAAGAAGACTACATAGAGGCTTTGGCAGACTGTCCGGTGCACATTGTCAGTGGGAATAATGACTTTTTCTCTCAATTGCCATGGGAGGAAGAATTTTTTATCGGGGATCATCATGTATTTATTACGCATGGACACGGATATTTTGTAGGAATGGGCGAGGAGCGTGTAAAGGAAGAGGCCAGAGGACGAGGAGCAGATATTGTCATGTATGGGCACACCCATATGCCTTCGCTGACGATAGAACCTGATCTGGTTACGCTGAACCCGGGCAGTATAGCTTATCCCAGACAGAAGGGTAGAAAACCAAGTTATATTGTAATGCAAATGGATCCTGACGGGAAAATAAACTATGAGATCCGCTATCTCGAATAAAAAATGATAAATCCATAAGAATCTTCTTGACAGGAATAGTTAGTTAGTGTATACTAACTTTTGCATGAAAGAATGAACAAAAATTTATAGATAGATTCAGCAAAGGGCTGTTCACATACAGTCAGGAGGATGAAAAGATATGAATTTATTGGATGCCAAAGAAGGCGAAGAGTATATTGTAAAAGATATTATGTCAGACGATGAAGAATTGAAGTCTTTTTTGTTTTCTTTGGGCTGTTACAGCGGTGAACCCATTACGGTGATCTCACGCCTGAAAGGCGGCTGCGTCGTTTCTATTAAAGATGGAAGATATAATATTGATACTGATTTAGCTCAGGCTATTTCAATATAAAAAATGGTGAACTGGTTCACTGTTTTTTTAAACAAATATGTTAGTTATAGCTAATTAAAATTAGCAAATGCTAATTAAAAGAGTGAAGGAGGAATTTGCATTATGAGGATTGCTTTTGCGGGAAATCCAAACAGTGGAAAGACAACAATGTACAATGCACTGACGGGAAGAAACGAACGTGTGGGAAACTGGGCCGGTGTTACAGTGGAGAAGAAGGAAAGCTCGATCAAAAAAGCTTATTATGATGGGACAGAAGACCTGGTGGCGGTTGACCTTCCGGGAGCTTATTCCATGTCTCCTTTTACTTCGGAGGAAAGCATTACAAGCAGTTATGTAAAAGACGAAAAACCGGATGCTATCATTAATATTGTGGATGCTACAAACTTAAGCAGAAGTCTGTTTTTTACGACGCAGCTTCTGGAGCTGGGTATTCCGGTGGTAGTAGCGCTGAATAAAAGCGATATTACGGCAAAGAAAAAAACAGAGATTGATGAAAGACTTTTGTCTGAAAAACTGGGCTGTCCGGTAGTGAAAACGGTCTCTACTTCTTCCGGTCATGAAGGGCTGAAAGAAGCGGTAAATCAGGCGGCTGCTTTAAAGGGGGCAAAACAGGAGGCGCCTTATATACAGGCGGATATCAACCTGAAAGATAAGAATGCGGTGGAAGCTGCTGACAGAAAACGTTTTGAATTTGTAAACGGAATTGTAAAGCAAGTAGAAAAGAGAACCGTTTTTACAAAAGATAAAAATGCACAGGATAAAATTGATGATGTAATTACACATAAAATTGTCGGGATCCCGATTTTTGTCGTTGTTATTTTCCTTGTGTTTTACATATCGCAGACTACACTGGGTACCTGGATCGCCGACTGGCTGGTTGCCTGGATAGAAACCTTCCAGGGCTGGGTTGGAGGACTGATGGAAAATGCCAATCCGCTTCTGTACGCTTTGCTGGTGGATGGTATCATTGGCGGCGTCGGTGCGGTTGTCGGATTCCTTCCATTGGTAATGGTAATGTATTTTCTTATTGCTCTTTTGGAAGACTGTGGATATATGGCTCGTGCAACTGTAGTGCTTGACCCGATCTTCAAGAGGGTAGGACTTTCCGGAAAATCTGTGATTCCTATGGTAATTGGTACAGGATGTGCGATTCCCGGCGTTATGGCTTCCCGTACGATCCGCAACGAGAGGGAGCGCAGAACAACAGCGATGCTGACGCCGTTTATGCCGTGCGGAGCTAAAATCCCGGTTATTGCTTTATTTGCAGGCGCATTTTTTGCAGATGCCTGGTGGGTATCTGCTACGATGTATCTGGTTGGTATTTTACTGGTTCTTTTAGGAGCGCTGCTTGTTAAGAGGATTACAGGGCAGAAATACCGGAAATCATTCTTTATCATCGAGCTGCCGGAATATAAAATTCCCAGCCTGAAGAGAGCATGTATTTCTATGCTTGAGCGTGGCAAAGCATATATTGTAAAAGCCGGAACAATTATTTTAGTGTGCAATACAGTGGTACAGATCATGCAGACATTTAACTGGCAGTTCCAGGTTGTTGAGGAAGGAGCGGCAGATACTTCTATTCTTGCAAGTATTGCGCATCCGTTTGCAGTTCTGTTCATTCCTCTTGGATTTGGGGTGTGGCAGCTTGCAGCGGCAGCTATCACAGGATTTATTGCAAAGGAAAATGTAGTAGGTACTCTGGCAGTTGTCTATGGTGTTACAAATCTGATCGATACAGAAGAACTTGCCTTGGTCGGAAGTGGAAACGAAGTAGCGACGATCATGGGACTTACAAAAGTGGCAGCCCTTGCTTATCTGATGTTCAACTTATATACGCCGCCCTGCTTTGCTGCTCTGGGGGCAATGAACTCGGAGATGAAGAGCGGGAAATGGCTGTTTGGCGGCATTTGTCTTCAGCTTGCAACCGGTTATACAGTAGCGTTCCTTGTATATCAGATCGGTACGCTAGTAACGACCGGTTCTCTGGGAGCCGCATTTATTCCAGGTTTGATCGCAGTTCTCGTGTTTGCGGCAATCATTATATGGAGGATTCGCCGGTCAGACAGAGAGTTTGTGGGAGAATACAGTTTGCATGTAGCTAAATAAGTGGCATAATGATAGCGGTGGGCAAGGAGATTTGTCCGCCGCTTGACATTGAAAAAGGAAAGGATGACATTTATGACGAATATTATTGTGATCATTATTCTGGCGGTTGTTATCGGCAGTGCGGTTTCGTATCTGATCAAAGCGAAAAGAAACGGTGTGAAATGTGTCGGATGCCCGGCGGGAGGAAGCTGCTCTGCTGCTAAGATAAAAAAGAAGAAGCTGGACGGTCCGGTGATCGGAAAAAAGACAATAGAAATTACCGGAATGCATTGTGAACATTGTGCGATGAGCGTGACGAAAGCATTAAACCAGATTGACGGCGTCCGGGCTGATGTCAGCCTGTCCAAAGGCAGAGCAGTCATTTCCTATGACCGGGAAGTTGCGGAAGAAGTTTTGAAAAACACAGTGGAAAAGGCGGGCTACAAGGTTTCGGGGATCTCTTAGCAGCGATAGAAAGAGAGTGTTTTTTCGCCCGGAAGCGGAAAAAGAACTGAAAATATGCTTGTGATAAAAAACTAAAAAAAATTGTTGACAATTATTACTTGTTCATATATAATCATTCTTGTGCCACGTAAGTGAGCAGAATAAAATAGACATCGGGGTGTGGCTCAGCTTGGCTAGAGCGCCTGGTTTGGGACCAGGAGGTCGCAG
>NZ_JAYAZJ010000068.1:0-46058 GCF_037273965.1 Claveliimonas sp.
TGGGAAACCGTCCGGAACTGAAAGAGGAGCTGCCGGGCCTGCTGTCCATTTACGACATCAGCGTCCGCCAGAATGGGGAAACCCTTGAAATCAAGGACAATCCCATGACGGTGAAAATCCCGCTGAACGACCACCTGAAAGGCTACAAATACTATCAGGCGGTGTATCTGGGCGACCCATTGGAACGCTTTGACGCGGTGGTGGAAGGAGACTTCCTCGTGTTTGAAACCGACCATTTGAGCCAGTACGCAATCCTTGGTTCTAACACGCCGTTTGAAACCAGCGAAAAGCCGACCGACCCCACCGACCCAACTGACCCCACTACTCCAACAGATCCCACCGATCCGGCTGGGCCGACTGACCCGACCACCCCGACAGACCCCGCTGACCCGGCTGACCCAACCGACCCAGCCAAACCCGAACAGCAGGGCAAGCCTTCTGAGCAAATAGAAAGCCCCCAGACCGGGGACAGCAGCAATATGATGCTGTGGATTGGTCTAATGTTGGCCTCCTGCGGCGGTGTTATAGGTATGGCGGTTTACAGCAAAAGAAAAAAACTGCATGCTAAATAACAGATGATTGAGATTTCATCTCATTGACAACATCAGTTACAGGCGGTGACGGCTTAAAAACCGCCACCGTCTTTTTTGTGCTAATTTAAGCGATGGAACTATTAACAATGAAAAAAATTATAATTGTGGCGGTATGCCTGATAATTGCGGCTTTATCTATTTATAAAATTTCAGGGTATTTGCTGGAAATGCTGGAAAGCCAAAATTTGAACGATTCACTTACGAAGGAAGTAGTAATGAAACTTCCACAGGACGCTGAAAGCAACCAGTCGGAACAAGAATCTGTACAGGAAACTGCGCCGATCATAGTAGATTTTGAGGTTTTACAGACAGAAAACAAGGACATCATCGCATGGCTGCACTGCCCCGATACCAAGATAAACTATCCGGTGGCGCAGAGCGAGGATAACAGCTACTACCTTCGTCGCCTGCTGGACGGCTCTTGGAACACGGCAGGGACCATTTTTATGGACTACCGCAACAGCGCAGATTTTTCAGACCGGCATACTGTGATTTACGGACATAATATGAAGAATGATACAACGATTTCGTTGTCCATCGCCATATCGAGAATGTTCTTTCGGGGATCAGTCATTCCGACCTGCTGTTCAAGTGCCTTGTCCAGTGTGCTTCGTACAATGGGGTTCTTGTAAAAAAATCCTCTCGACAATCCTGTCTTAGCAATCAGCTTCGGAATCGTTATTTTCTCTCCCTCATCCAGCATTTTAAAGATTGTCTTTTTAGCAAGTTCAATCTTGTCCGCACTGCTCTTTCGGTTACAGGCGACCATCTTTTCGTATTTGCTCATATTCATCCTCCCATCCGTCTAAGTTGTTTAATATTATCGCCGAGAGCTTGCCCTGTATGTAGTAGGCGTTGCCCTTTAAGGTGCATACCTCGCTGATGCGCAGGCCGACTCCCCAAAGGTGCAGGTACATGATCCTTATCGTTTCGGGGAAACAGCAGAGCTTTTCGAGAATTTCATCCGCGGCCTCTTGAGCTACACTCCGGTCAAGATGCCGTGGGATTATTTTCTTCAGACAGCATTCTGCATCGAAGGGTATCCGTTCAATGTACTGCCGAACCTTGAGAAAATTGAAGAAGTGCTGTATGCACATGACATTCTTATTGTAGGTTTCAGCTTGTACCGACCGCTGTCGCTGTTTTTTGAAGTAGTCATCCATCTGTGCCGGAGTCACCGAGCATACATCCTCATTTTCATCTTGGCATATATCGTTCAGAAAATTTCGGATAGCAGAATGTTCTCCGCGAATCACACTCACCGACAGGTTGGTGATGCCAAGTCCGTATCGGATGTATTTTTTCAGTAATTCCCGGTTTTTCTTATGCGTAACTTCTGTGAAGGAGATTGAGGATACCGGACTTGCCGCATCCAGCCTTTCTGGCTGTATCTGAAAACGTTCCATGTACCAGACATGGGCATTCCAGTTAATCTTTTCGGTCTGCATGAACAGTGCTTTTCGGCAAATCCTGACTTGGCAAAACAACGCCAACAATATGTTATTCAACAGATGGTGAGATATGGTTACATAAGCGAGGACGAGGGAAAAGAACTGTCGCAGTAAGGAGGATGAAATAAGAATGAAAAAATACTTGTTGTAGATGATGACTTAGATTACTTAGCGTTTTTAGTTACTGTTTTGGGAAAAGAATTTGAAATTTATGTAGCATCTGGTGTTAAAGAAGCCTTACAGGTGTTGGGAAATATCGAAATTGATGAAATTTGCTCCGATTATAGCGAAGGATGGCACCGGCTTAGACTTGCTTAGAGAAATACGTCAAAAGGATTTGACAACACCATTCCTGCTTATGTCTGGTGGTGATGATAAGAGGCTCGAAAAAGAGGCTAAGCAGTATAGCGGGGGATTTTGTTGTAAAACCGATTATGACTTCTTGTCGAAGGTGCGGGAATTAGTAAATATTGAAACATGATATTTCTATCATCTGCCAAGCGACAGTAAAAGAAAACCCCATCATGCATAGAGAAAAAATGAGAAAGTGTCTGCGGGAGTTCGTATTATTATGGTGAATAGCAAGTTTAGGGGAAACGAATGAAAATCATTATCGAAAAACTGAAAATTGCTACTAAAATTCTAATCATGTGTATTTTTTTCATTACTGCATGTATTTTTTTCATATTCTTAAGTGTATGTGAAATATTGACAAGCGCTTTTATAGAATGGACAGACGGAGACTCAAATCTTTAGCTGGAGGAGGAATGAATTGAAAGACGAATTTGTAGAATCTTTTTTTGCAGAAAGTAATACGAATATCAGCACAGCTTTCAGAAAAGCCTATTAATATACCAAGTTGTTTCTGTGTAAGATGATTTTTCTTTCTTAAATGCTTTAGTTTTTCTCCGAATGTAATCATAGTGATGTTTTCCCTTTGTCTACTGATTTTAATGATCTGGGTGCCGGTAATAAGCCGGCACCTGTTATAAATCTTTTTCTATTCTCCTGTACTTCCAAAAGCATGGGTTCCCCGCTTGTTACCGAGATTAAATACAAAGTCTGCAATGATCACGGGTGTGATGACAAGCTGCCCGATCCGCATGTCCTTTGAGATTGACTGTCTGAAATTACTGATATTGCTGATGATCGCATGGATCTCTCCGCGATATCCGGAGTCTATAGGAGGCAGCTCACAGACCAGTCCTTTTACTGCCATGCTGCTTCTCGGAAATACAAAGCCGGCATATCCGTCAGGAAGTTCCAAACCAAATCCAAGAGGCACTTTTATAATCTCCCCGGGTTTTAAAGTACAGTCAAAGGGAATATATACATCTGCACCTGCATCATTTGCGTGCAGCCTGAGGGGAGAATGTTCCGGAACCAATCCGAAGTCAATCAGCTTTATTTTCATTCTGTTTCACCTCCGGTCAGATATGGATAATCCTGATGAAGGATCTCATGAGGAAGGAGAAGTCTGCTGATCGGATGACCGCAGGATATTTTTCCTTCCAGGCATTTATCCCGCTGACAGTATGGACCTGTCAGAGCCGGGGCAAACAGAGGATTGCTGTATTCATAAAGCTCCTTCCAGACACGGAGCATGACAATCCGCGTTTCGTCTGTGTTTCTTCTGCATGAGCGCTGACCGATCATGTGCTTCCACTGATAAGGTGTGGCGCTGATGATCAGGATATTTCTTAATCCCTGAGGCGTGGCATAGCCTGCGGCGTCGTGCCCGATCCCTGCTCTGCACAGCCGGCCATAGCAGTCGAGGTCTGACCGGCAGCTGTCTTCATAAAGCATCTGTATCTCTGGGGAAGCTGTCAGTATTTCATAAGGAACTGCAAATTCTGCTTCGCCGGAATAATTGCTGTACTGCAGGGAGGCACTCATAAATTTTACTTCATTCTGATGCCGGGTGATCTGTGAGAGAAATCTCCGGCTGGCGCCGACCACAGCGACAGTAATGACAGTAAATTTCTGGATTGCAGGATGAGGAAGCTGACCGAGAGTTTTAACAGTTTCGTCCAAAAAGGATTTTTCGTACAGCTTCACTAAATCATCCATCGAATGGATCATATGTCCCCGCTGTGTAAGCCTTGCTGCAAAGACCATGTTTTTTTCCGCTTCCCTGACAGCGGAGCAGTTCAGGATTTTAGTTTCAATTTTGTTCATAGGGTGCCTCCTCTCTGATAATTGCTGCTAATAAGAAAAGATAATTCAGGCTGTCGGTAATCTTTTCTTCCCACATTTCTTTTTTAAATGATTCGTTTTTGGCATAACACATATCATACAGAGATACGATATGTTTTGCCATCATTCCCACCAGAGCGCGCTGGGGCGTGCAGCCCTGTAAGGAGGCGGCAATTTTAAATGCGGAGAGCCTGTCCAGGTTATCGCCGGTATACTCTTTTCTTTTGTTATTTAAAGTGGTCTCACATTTCATTACCTGATTGGCAAAGATCAGCTTAAATTCTGATTGTGTCATAATGCTTCTTCTTTCCTTTCTTTCTGTGATTTTTGATGTTCTGTTGTTCTTGGATGAATTATTTCTGTTTCCATAGCCTGGCGCCTGAGGATAGCGTCCACGTTGGCAGAAACGGTTTCTAATTCTTTACAATGGTTCTTATAGTTATGAATAACTGTTTTCTGGCTGTCGATGGTTTCCTGCAGTTTCTGCTTCCTCTTTTTTAGTGATTTCAGTGAAAGCATTTTCCCGTCAGGATAGAAATCTTTCAGCCAGTCCCGGGCTTCTTCATAAGCCGTGATCTCAGATACATGCTCGTTTCTGAAATTCTTCTTGTTTCCGGATTTTAAAAATTCTGCATAGATGCTTTTGGAAGCGAAGTATTGTCCGGTGTAGTGGATCTGCGAGTTGAGCACTTTCATTTTTTCAGTGAGCTCCCGCTTTTTGTCGTAAGCCTCTGTCAGCCTTTCCTGCGCCTTCGAAGTGACTGCACTCAGATCTTTTCTGGTATTGTAGCCATGCTCCTGTATGTAGATCAGGGTGTTTGCCATTTGCTGGAGATTGGTGATCTTTACTCTCTGCGCATATGCTTCGCTTTGCATAGCTTTTACATTTGTCTGCAGATCAACTACCAGACGAAGCTGTGTGCGATAATAGAAGATTGCAAGCGGATCTCTCCGATAATCAGTTTCCGGAGAATGATATGCTGTTGCTTTTTTCTCTGCACGTATCCCTTTTACATTCCGGGAGAAAAGTTCTTCCAGATGATCCCGTCCATAGTCCGTACCCAGAGCTTTTTCAGTGATACGCTGGCTGCGGTCCGGATGAAGATAGCGGTACCTGCCTCTCTGTGAGATCACCGAGATATTGTAATTCTCCAAAAGAAGGGATTGGAATTCTTCAAAATTTTTTGCTTCCCGGGAGCAATCTTTTATTGCCTTCCGCAGGAAATCTTTTTGCGTCTGGAATGTCGTTGCAGATGGCTTGAGCCCCTCAGCAGTAATCTTTTTATTGATCTTTTCCATCTTTTCCTGACCGCGTGACTTCGCACGGAACTCAGCCTCCGTTACTTTTTCGGGAGCGGGCGAGAGCAGATCGATCTGATGTAACCCTTCCCGTTCACACATAGCCATGACCTCTTTTTTGAAGTGTTCCATAAATTTGTTCGTAGATCTGTGCTTTCCTCCCGCTTTATAGTCACTTGCCTGAGTCATATAATCTTCTTTTTCCGTTTCGTTTGCTCTTACGCTGTTGATCACGATATGTGTATGTATGTTTCCGGAATGATTTTCGCCGTCAGTATGTGTAACCACAAGAGCCTGATGTCCCGGAAACATTTTTTGAGCTACCTCTAAAGATAACTCCTGAGCCTTTTCCCCGGTAAGACCGCAATCTGATGCATCCCTGGGATCGTAACTGATGATATAATGATGGCTTTTGATTTCGCCTGGCCGTCTGTTCTTATTGAATGTTCTATTAGTCCCGGAACAGTCAAGATCAAAAGTTTCAGGAGTACAGTTTAATCCATCTGCATAGAATTCTTCTCTGAGCATAGGCTGTCCATATTCGTTAAGGAGCAGTGTTTTTGTTTTTTCATCGTGCTGATAGAAGAGATAATTTATGGCATCTGTGTAGTTGGCATTTTTGCTTTTAATATGCTTTACGATTGCCATTCAGATCACCTGCCAATTTCAAAATTTCTTTTTTCAGAGAAAAAAGATCTGCCAGGCAGTGATGAATTTCTTCTTCCATCGCCATAGACCTTTCACCACCTGTATTAAAATATTTTGCAATCTGATTGAGGTTAGAACCGATTTTCCCGTACTGCATCAGAAGTTCACGAATGTCGTCACTGTTGATTACAATCTGATATTTTGCTGTCATTTTTTTATTCAGAATGAGACCGCGGATATATTCAGAACGAGATAAGCGTACTCCGTCAGCATGTTGATCGAGAATTGAAAGTTCGATATCGGTAAGTTTTACACACACAATATTTTTTCGTTTTTCGCTTTCTTTTTTTTCTCTGGGTGCCATTCTTCCTCCTTCCTTCTAAAGTCACAGGCTTCCGCAAAACTGAACCTCCACTACATCTGGCTGTCCCTTCCAGATATAGTGATGCGTACAACTTATGTTGGAAGCCAATTTGAATTTCATAGCAACTATCAATGAGAAGTCACAGGAGTTGCTGTGAAATTTCCGAGGGTATGGGGAAACGGAATCCCCATCAAGATCGCTACTAAGAGCAATACAGAGAAGTCAAGAATGACGATACTGTATTACTTAGTGGATCTTGCTCTTGTTATCCCGAATTCGGGATAACGCTATAAAAATCTAAAAACCCTCTCACTTAAACAAATGGAAAAACAGGAATATACAATCGTCCTTCAAAAATTCTTTAAAAAAATGTAAAAGAAATGGTGAAGGCAATCTCTGTCAAAAGAAAATAAAAAAAGTAAAATCGGGAGTTGTAAAGCCCCCTTTGAGCATTTGTTTAATATGAAGAGATTTTTTTCATTCAAAATAATTTACAGAAAGAGGTTGTGCGTTATGGCAGAGAAAAGATGTTACACGGTGCGCGAATTACAGGAAATACTGGGGATCAGCCGTCCGACAGTTTATAACCTTTTGAAAAAAAATGAGTTTCGCTGGATCCGGCTGGATGGCGGAAAGTACCGTATCTCCAAAAAAAGTTTTGACGACTGGCTTGATAATCAGCCGCCGGAACAGTAAAAATAATCCGTCGATATAGTAACGGTTTATGAAAATATCCGTTATCCTTTCTGTAAGAAGGGAGAGATTCTGATGAATAGAAAAACAGACATGACAGAAGAAGAATATCAGGAACTGGTCAGAAATATTGAAGAACACAGCCAGTACCAAATGAAACCTTCTTTGCCAAAGAAATGGATGACTGTTACCGAAATGGGAGATCTGTTGGGATTAAAGAAAACGGATCGTTACTGGCTTGTCCATAAAAATGTATTTGAATCAAAGAAGATTGCCGGAAAGATGCGGGTTAATATCGGCAGCTTTGAAAAATGGTACGCCAATCAGGTGAAGTACAGGAAAATTACCGGAGAGGAGCCGGGGCAGGAATTAAATGAATGGTCTTTTTCTGCCCGTGATATTGCTCATCTGTTGGGAATTACTGAAGCTGTGGCATATGACCTGATCAAGCGTGAGAAAATCGATACGGTTAAGGTCGATTATTGGAACAGGATACCTAAGGAAGTTTTCTGGAACTGGTACAATAATCAGTCGAGATATCAGACCGTTGAAGACCGAAAAGCGAAGAAAGACTTGTATGCGGCTACCATCAGTATGCCGGAAATAGCAAAGTTGCTGGGAATTAGCAGAAAAGCTGTTTATACGATCCTTAAAAGCAGGAAATACGGGAAATTATTTGAAACTGTGGTGATTGCTGATCAGAAGCGGATCACAAAAGAGAGTTTTCAGAAATTCCTAAATGAGCAGGATGAGTATCAGCTGGATCCTTCCAATGATTATGAGGAACTTTCCAAGGAAGAAAATATTGCTCTGGCAACTTTCCGCAGAAAGAAGCTTCTTGAAACAGGGAACCGCAGGAGCAATGGCAATCTAAATTATCTGACACCGGAGGAAGCGGCGATGATGGCGAAGGTTTCAAGATCGACAGTTGTAAACTGGTACCAACAGGAAGAGTTTCCGATCATATATGTTGGTAATCGAATACGTATCAGGCGACGGGAGTTTGAAAAATGGCTGAAAGAAAGGAACAGGGTAAATGGCATCCATAGTAGAAAGAAATCATAAGTTTAAGGTAGTTTATTATTATAAGAATGATGCGGGAAAAAGAATACAAAAATGGGAAACCTATGACACAAAAGCAGAAGCCCGCAAACGGAAAAAGGAAATTGAATATAAGCAGGAGCTGGGAACTTTTGTGGCCCCTAAATGTACTTATCTGTCTGAACTTCTTGATGAATATGTAATAATATACGGAACAAAGGCATGGGTAATGTCTACATATCAGGGGAAAGTCGGCCTGATAAAAAACTATATCAAGCCGATGATCGGTAAAGCGAAGCTTTCCGACCTGAATACGCATTTCATTGAGAAATATTATCAGACTCTTTTGAATACACCTGCTGTAGTCAATCCGATGACCGGGAAGGCAAAGAATGAATTCGTAGGGACGGGTACTATCAGGGAAATCCATAAATTGCTGAGAAATTGTTTTGAGCAGGCGATCAAATGGGAGCTGATGGAAAAAAATCCATGTCAGCGGGCGACTGTTCCAAAACATACGCCGATGAAACGAGAGATCTGGGGAGCGGATACCATGATGCATGCAATGGATGTATGTAAGGATGAGAAAGTTGTGATCGCATGCAATCTCATTTTTGCCTGTACATTGCGCCCCGGTGAGGTTACAGGGCTCACATGGGACTGCATGGACATATCGCCTGAAGCGATTGAAGAAGACAGAGCTTATATCATTATAAATAAAGAATTGCAGAGAGTGACAAAGGAGGCTCTAAAAGCATTGGATGGAAAAGATGTTCTTCTGGTGTTTCCGGAAACAAAGAAATCAAATAAAACGGTACGTATACTGAAAAAGCCCAAGACAGAGGATAGCGAAAGGAAAATCTTCCTCCCGAAGACAGTCGCTCTTATGCTCGTGGAATGGAAGAAAAAGCAGGAGCAGGAAAAGGAAGTACTGGGAGAAGAATACATGGACTTTAATCTTGTCCTCGCAACGGCTTACGGACTTCCGGTCGGAGAGGCGGTCATATTGAAGGGCTTGAAAAAACTGATCGCGGATAATAATCTTCCATCTGTTGTCACACACAGCCTCCGGCATACCAGCGTTACTTATAAGCTGAAGCTGAACGGCGGCGATATCAAAGCTACCCAGGGAGATTCCGGGCATTCTCAGGCGAATATGATACTGAATGTTTATTCTCATATCCTGGATGATGACAGAAGAAAAAATGCAGAACTGTTTGAAAAAGCATTCTATGAAAAGAAAGAACTCAATCCGGATATCCATCGGCAAATGCCGGAGAATATGTTACAGGTACCTGAAGGAGTGAATGCGGAACTGCTGGAGAAAGTACTGGCTAATCCGGAGATGGCGGCGCTGCTGGCGTCTATGGCGAAAACGTTGGAATAAGCAAGAAAGACAGTAGTGTCATTACAAGAAAAATGGCATACAATACTTTACATTTATGCTTAAAAATAATAAAATATAAGAAAAACTGTAAAGAAGAGATATGTATGACTAAAAGAATGATTTTAGAACAATTAGTTAAAAAAAACCATGGGTATCTCCTTACTTCTCTGGCAGAAAAAAACCAGATTTCCAGGACATATGTAATGGAATATGTGAAGGAGCATGCTATGGAGAAAGTTGCCCGGGGGATTTATATCACTGATGATGTTTGGCCGGATGAATTATTTATCCTTCAGACCAAAAATCCTACTGTTATTTTTTCCGGTGAAACTGCCCTTTATCTGCATGGATTGATTGACAGAGAATATACAGAAGTCTGTATTACAGTACCGAATGGATATAACGCTACTCGTTTGAAAAGTGCTAATGTCAGGGTGAAATATGTGACAAAAGAAATTCACGGTATGGGAGTCTGCAGCGTGCCTTCCATCAGTGGAAATACCGTAAGAGCTTACGATCAAGAAAGATGTATCTGTGAATTGATCAAAGACAGAAAAAAATATGAAGTACAGAATTTTCAGACAGCAGTAAAAGAGTATATGGCAGGGAAAGGGAAAAATTTATCCAGATTGGTGGAATATGCAGAAAAACTGAAAATCAGGGACGAAGTAATGAAATATGTGGAGGTACTGGTATGATTCATACATCAAAACAGTTGAAAGATAAAGTCCGTAACCTTTCAAATCTGGAAAGGTTATACAAAATATACACGAGCTCGTAGTCGAAAAATCGTAGACAAACCGGCCATTACACGGTATAGTATAGATAGTAAATCTGGTCAATTGAATATTGTTATCATTCCTGCAGGGACAGGTATGGTAGCCGATCCTATGTGCAGATGCTGACAGTAATACAAACACCTTTTATTAGCTGCAGCCAATATCCGGCTAATATTCACAGGTTATTTGGGTTTTACAGAGGCTGACAGCAATTGACCGGAAACGATTTGAACAATTGGAGAATAGTGATAAATTCTTATCTTGCGGGTTCTGAACTTGTCAGTGATTGACAGTGGGGAGCAGACCTCCTAAGCTCTAGATGTGGGTTCGATTCCCGCAGGAAACGGTATATAAAGAGTAAAGAGCGGGAATTGTTAGCAGAAATGCATGAACAGTTCCTGCTTTTTCTCTTATTTTTTGTCAGCAGGAAGAGTGTCGATTATAATCTGGAGCAAAACGTGGTCAAACAGAAAGCTTCTTAATATGCATTTTATATAAAAATGTGCGGTGAATTGTGGTAAGAATGCTTAAAATGATATTTGAGATTGACAAATAAAATGTAGAATGGTATTTTATATATATAGAACCGGTCCCATAATGGAGAGAAAGATGTTAAATATAAGAGAAATTGCGAAACTTGCTGGAGTCGGAAAATCAACAGTTTCAAGAGTAATTAATAATACTGGATATGTAAGTGAAGATACAAGAAAAAGAATTGAAAAGGTTATGAAGGAAAATGGATATCATCCTTCGGCAGTTGCTCGGAGTCTGTCAAGGCAACAGACGAATTCTATTGGCATTATTATTCCACAGGCCAATAATCTGTTTTTTAATGAGATTATTACAGGTGTTGAAAATGTTGTAGATGAAAATGGATATGTATTAAGTTTCAGCAATACAAACAATGATCCGGATAAAGAAAATAACGCAGTTTTAGCTTTTATTGAACAAAGAGTAAGCGGTATTATTTTACAGCCGACATTTTCATATGAAGACGCAATATATCAGGAACACTTGTGTAAAACCTTATCACGGTTACAGGCGCCAATTGTCCTTGTAGACCGTCCGCTAAAGCATTCCGTGTGGGACGGGGTATTTTTTGATGGATATCTCGCATCATATCAGGCAACAGCTGCCCTCATTGAGAGCGGAAACAGAACAATAGGAATCATTACAGGAAATCTTGATATGCAATTAGCGAGAGAACGCTTTGAGGGATATATACAGGCAATGAAAGAGCATAATATTCCTGTTCAGGAAAAATATGTTCTCAGAGGCGATTTTACGATGGAAACAGCATATAAATTGGTGAAAGAATGCCTGAAGGAAGGGACTGTTCCGGATGCCTTCTTTACAACAAACAATTTTGCTACCATCGGATTTTTAAAAGCAATTATTGAAAATAATATGACTATAGGAAGGGATATTGCATGTATTTCTTTTGACTATATAGACTTTGCAGATGTTTTAGGAATGAATCTTAGCTATGTGGGAAGGCATAATAACATGGGCGAACTGGCAGGCAAACTGCTTATAGATAGAATTTCCAATAATGAACTTCCGCAAAGGATAGAAAACGTTCAACCGCGTTTAGTGCTCAATGGATCTGAAAAAAAAGTCAGATAATATATTTTTACCAAAAAAGGGACCGGTCCCACAAACGGATGGGAGGTGAATTTTATCAAAAGTGGGAATAATGGAAAATAAAAATTTGGAAAAAGAAAGATTGAGGTGAATGTATGAAAAAGAAAAATTTGGTATTTGGATTGGTTTTATGTATGGCCGTATTGGTATCTGGATGTGGCAGCGAAAGTACAAATTCCGAAGAGGACATGCCAGAAGATGAAAAGGTCGAGTTAACGATATGGCAGCATGAACCTACAGAGCAGAGGGTGACAGCGTGGAATACGGTAATTGAAAAATTTCAGGAGGAGAATCCTAATATTACTGTCAATATGGAAGTTGTACTCTGGGACGATGCCCAAGCAAAGATGTTGAACGCGATTCAAAGTAATACGATGCCGGATATGAACGTTGTATCGGATACAAGCTGGTCATCTGCATATCTTGCAGGAGGGATTGTTGAAGTTGATGACATAGTCGAGGCTATAGATGATGAATACGGCTTTATTGACTCAACGTTATCGAGTTATACAGCAGACGGGCACTATTGGGCTGTACCGATTGACAGTATTTGTTACTCATTAATGTATCGTCCCAGTGCTTTGGAAGCGGCCGGATTTACAGAACCGCCGAAGACATGGTCTGAATTGAAAGAATATGCAGAAAAACTGACGATAGATGAAAACGGGGACGGAGAAATCGACCAGTATGGAATAGGAATTACCTGTTCCAGAGACGCCTTGGCGACAGATACATTTGCGGCATTTATGGCATCGGCCGGAACAGATATATTTAATGAAGACGGAACCATCGGTTTTGATAATGATGCAACTGTCAATGCTCTCGAATTTTATGATGAACTATATCAATATGCGCCACCGGCGGCTTCAGGGTGGTCCTGGGGAGAGATTGAATCTAACTGGGCGGCGAAAACTTTTGCTATGATGCCATATCATTCTCCAAATCTGGCAGCATTTTTTGAAAATGATGATCTTGATATTGCCTGCGCGCCATTCCCCACGCCAGAGGGTGCGGAAGAAAGCTATAAATCAAGTTTTAATCATGCGGTTACAGTGACAAAAGGCGCACAGGAAAATGGACATTATGAAGCATGTAAAAAATTTATAGAATTTCTTGAAAAGCCAGAAATCAGTTGGATAATTACGGTTTGCCAAGAACCGGGATTTTATATTCCGACAACAGAAGCTGGTGCAGAACTCGTTTCTTCAGACTATTTTGACGAAGAAAATTTCCCGATTAAAGATAACTTTGATACGGAAAAAGGTTCTGAAAGCAGACAAATTTTGGACAATTTTTTGAACGTAGCGCTGGAATCCTCCAAGGAGGCATATGCTTTGGGAAATAAATATGGGGCAGTGAATTTGAATACTGCAGAAATTTATAATTCATATATTATATCCGATATGATTCAGAAAGTTTTGCTGACTGGCGAGGATGTTGAGGAAGCCGTAAATTGGGCAACAACCGAAATGAATAAAGTTAATGACCAGTAAGCGAAATAGAAAAGAGCAGGCATATCTGAATTTTTTTCAGATATGCCTGCGGAAAGGGACGCTGCTATGAAGAAGACAAATCAAAAAATCGGATATCTTTTTTTAGCTCCGTTAGCATTGATAGTTATTGTTTTTTTGCTGTACCCGTTTATAAAAGGATTTATATTATCGTTTTTTGAAACGAAATATGGCTTTGGCAATATGCAGTTTGTTGCTTTTGAAAATTATTTTTCTGTTATCAAAGATAAAAGTTTTTTATTAGCAATTAAAAATTCATTGATTTGGGTGCTTGCGGGTCTTGTGTTGAATACAGTTTTTCCCATGTTGATAGCAATATTGATCAACCGTAACTTTATAGGGAAGCAGTTAACTATGGGAATTATGTTGATTTCATGGATGACGCCGGTGGTAGGTTTTTCCATGATGTGGAAATGGCTTTTGGAGCCGCAGCTTGGTATTGTAAATGAGTTTTTGAAATATACCGGAGTTATTGATACGAGCATTAATTTTTTAGGCGATAGCAATTGGGCATTTGGAATTTGTATTTTTTTAAATTTTTTACAGTTTTTCCCGTTTGGAGTTTTGCTGATGCTGTCTGCGCTTAGTGTCATTCCTAATGAGTTATATGATGCAATGAGGATAGATGGGGCAACTCAAATTAAAATTTTTACGAACCTTATCCTTCCGGTAGCAGGTTCTATGATAAGTTTTCTGGCCTTTTTAGGGATTGTATGGACGTTCAGCAATTATTCATTGATTTATGTTTTGACAAAAGGCGGGCCTAATTATTCTACTTATACAGTTCCTATTATGATTTATGAGAAGGCTTTTTCTGAATTTCAAGTAGGACAATCCCTTGCACTGGCAAGTATAGTGGCGGTAGTTTTAATTTTGATAGGCATACTATTTGGAAAAAGCTTTTTTAAGAAAGTGGAAATATAGGAGGGACGTAATATGAAACTGAGTAGATATCGTATACAGCCTTTCCCAAAAAAGAGCCATACAATTTTATTTTATATTGGAATATTTTTGTTTGTATTGGCTCTTGCTTTGCCCTTTATTTATGTGATAGACGCTTCTTTTCAAAACGAGTGGGCAATAAAAACCGGTGATGTTAAATTATTTCCGTCTTCGGTAACCTTACAAAATTATAAAGATTTATTGCTTGAATCGGTGGGCGTAACTGCATTTCGTCAAAACCTGCTTAACAGTCTTAAGATCAGTACCGGAGTTACGTTTTTGTCAATTATTTTAGGAGTGCTTGGCGCATACGGATTATCGAGATACAAATTCAAAGGACGTGATGTTATTGCGAAATGTATGCTTTTTATGTATGTATTTCCAACGATTTTAGCGATATATCCCATATATGATGTACTTGCTAAAATGAATGCCATTGATACACATTTAGGTGTAATACTCGTTCATACAGCATTAGTTGCACCGTTTTGCGCATGGCTTATGAGATCGTTTTTCGATGCAATTCCAAAAGAATTGGAAGAGGCAGCCAAAGTAGACGGGGCAAACAGATTTCAAATTATTACAAAAATTATTCCTTTGGCGGCGGCAGGGATTTTGGCAGCGGGTATGTATGCATTTATATATTCGTGGGGGGAATACATGTTTTCCTCTATTTTAATTACCAGCGGTACAAAAAAGACAATTCCGCTTGCACTGCAGGCATACATGTCGCATACAGATCAGAAATGGGGTAGATTGTTGGCAGGCTGTTCCTTAAATTTTGTTCCGCTGCTGATATTATTTATCCCACTGATGAAAACATTTTTAAAAGGATTTATAGAAGGCGGAGTAAAGCAGTAACACGACATAAGGAGAAAAAATGCAAAAATTAAAAGTTGGAGTAATTGGATGCGGTCAGGTCGCACAGATTATATGGCTTCCATATGTACATGAATTGGATGAATATGAGATAGTAGCGCTGTCAGACATTTCCCAAAAGCTTCTGAATTATTACGGGAACTTATATGGGGTGAAAAAGCTCTATACAGATTGGCATGAGCTTTTGCAGGACAGTGAGATTGAAGCAGTTATTGTTCTGAATAGTAATCACACTGAAGTGTGCATAGAAGCAGCAAAAGCGAAAAAACATATTCTTGTAGAAAAGCCGTTATGTGAGAATGTAGAACAGGCAGAACGGATTGAAAAAGCCGTTACAGAAAATAATGTAATTCTTATGGTAGGAGAAATGAAGCGATATGATTCCGGATACAGGTATGCAAGAAAATTGATTGGAAATATGAAAGGATTAAGGATGATCCGAGCAAGGGATGTATGCGATGGATTATCGGCATCACAACCTGAAATCTATGAGTCAAGAAGAAGAACAGATGTCGAACAAAGAGTAAAAGAAGAATTAAATCAGGCGTTTGAACATGAACTGCGAAAAGTAACAGGAGATATGTCTTCAGATTTATATTATCGTCTTTTGCTTGCGGGAGTACATGATATAGATATCATGCGGGCGGCGTTTGGAGAGCCACAGAAGGTGAATTATTGCGATATCTGGGATGATGGAAATATGCTGATGGCTGAACTGGATTATGGAAAACAGGTGAAAGCCATTCTCGAAGTAGGCTATACAAATCAAAAATGGTTTGACGAAGAGCTGACGGCATATGGAATAGATCAGACAATCACAGTCAAATTTCCGCATCCATATATTCGCAATTGTCCTACTTTAATTAGAATTACAGAAAACAATAATGGAATGATAGTAGACAAAGAAATAAAGGTATCATATGATGAAGCATTTCGAAATGAACTCCGCCATTTTTATGAATGTGTGATAGAAGAAAAAGTACCTGAAACTAGTATTAGCGAAGGTAAAAAGGATATGCAGCTACTGAATGATATTTTTCAATGTTATGTAAGGAGTAAGAAATGTTAGTAATAGATTCACATGCACATCCACCAAGAAAAGGAGTACCGGGAATAGATAACAGAAAAAGGAAAATCCCTAAAAATGAAGAGGATATTGAATCAATTTTTTTGGAAGATATAGATGAAATAATAGCAGAAATGGATGAGCTTCATATCGATAAAAAAGTGTTGATTGCTATGCCTCCAGATATCGAAAGGGAGTTCCATTACGGTGAATATATTCCGGAATATAATATTAGAACACTGACGTCACATGAATGGATCAGTAAAGCTGTAGCTTTATATCCGAGCCGATTCGCAGCATGCGCCTGCTTAAATCCTATAGAGAAGAGTTCAATACAGGCTATTGAAGATCTGGTAAAAAACAAAGGATTTAAAGAGGTCAAGATACATCAAGCACACTACAATTTTGAAGTCAATGACAAACGGGCATATCCATTTTATGAAAAATGTATTGAACTGGATATTCCAGTGGCTTTCCATACAGGATTTTCTCCGGTTCCTTTGATAGATAGGTATATTCCGACAATGCCGCACAATCTTGATGAATTAGCATATGAGTTGCCAGAATTGAAGATTAATATGTGCCACGGGGGCGGAAACTGGTATCAGGATGGTATTATGATAGCACTTCGTAATCGAAATATTGTAATAGATATTGCAGGAATTACAGATCTTTGTGCAAAGCTGGTATATCCGCGGGTGGAAGCAAAGGACCTTATTAAGAGATTCGTTGAAATATTGGGAGCAGACAGAATCCTGTACGGTACAGATAATATGGATAGAGAATTAAATTTAGATATGATGTCAGAGATAGGTCTTACAGACAATGAACTCGAAAAAATCATGGGGAAAAATGCGCAAAGATATTTAAAATTATGGGAATAATATTATTTTTTGATGATTGGAAGATATTAAGTCGTACTGGAATGGAACGAAAGCAGGGAAATCCTTGTATGGAGGAAGATTCTGTTTTTGAGGATGAAAAAACAGAAGGAGCCTGGAATTATCCTGTGGTCTGGAAAGATACTGAAAAAAATAAGTGGCTGGCTATTTATGGGCAAGCGCTTCCCTTTGCTTACGATGAAAAGGCAGGATTTTACATAAAAACAGTGGAATTTTACAGACTCGTCAGTAGTGATGGAATACATTGGAAAAGAAGCAGCCGAACCCCGGTATTTTCAAGAGAGGATGGAGATATTGAAGCCGCTCGAATTGATGGAGGTCCGATATATTATGACTTACAAGAAAGCGATGAAAGCAAAAAGTTGAAACTATTATATCGCCTTTTTGATGCAAACGGAACTCCACAAGAAAGAATAGCATATTCCCAAGATGGGAAGGTATGGACGACTGAAATACTAAAAGGTAAGAACATATTTCATTCGCCGGCATCTATTTTCTACAATAGAGAAGAAAAAAAGTATTACATATCAAATTGGTTTCATGTTCATGACAGGCGTATTGCATTTTATGCAACAAAGGATTTTAAAAAGGTAGAAGATCCGATATACGTTTTACAGGCAGATGGTGAAGATGATTGTGCAGCAGAAACATATGCTTTGCTCGTCTTTCCATATGAAAATATTTATATAGGATTGTTGTGGATGTTTCATGGCGATACTAAAGAAATTAAAGTGAACAGACTGAAAGGGTATATGGACTGTCAGTTAGTATACAGCTACAATGGTAAGAATTTCCAAAGAGTATTTCATAAACCGTTCATTGCGAGAAACAGCAGGGGCAAACATGCAGGAGGCAGCGTATTTCCCACATCTATAGTGGTCAACGACGATGAAATATTTATATATGCCAGCGGCTCCAAGGGTGAGATGTTTAAATATCAAGAGGAGTGTGATGCTGCTTTATTCAGATATAACATGCGAAAGGATGGTTTTGCTTACTTGACTTCTTATACAACAGGGGAGGTGTGCACAAAAGCAGTTAAATTTTACGGTGATAAATTTGATTTGAACATATGTGCACCTTATGGAGTTGTAAAAGTGCAGATTTTAAATGAAGACGGCAAAATAATCGAAGGGATGTCTTATGAAGAGTGTACATGTAAATCGATAGATAGCGTCGAATGGAGTCCGACTTGGAATGGAGGGAAAACGATAGCGGATATTAAAAACCAGGTTGTATTTATTGAAATAGAAATCAGCAATGGAGAAATATACGCTATACGAGGAGATTTTGATGTCCTTGGAGCAAATTATATTAAACTGGAGTGACAAAAACTAAGAGGCTGAAGTATCAGATTATATTTTGAAGAAAGGGGGAGAGTAATGAACGAAGATAAAAAGTGGGATGTTTTGACATATGGAGAAACTATGGCTGTTTTTCTCCCAGAGCAAAAACAACGTCTTCGTTATGTAGATACATTCAAAAAAGGAGTAGCAGGAGCGGAAAGTAACGTAGCTATAGGAGTAGCTAAGCTTGGGCATTCAAGCTGCTGGATCAGCAAAGTGGGTGATGATGAATTAGGAGAATACATTTTGAAAGAAATCAGAGGAGAGGGAGTAGATGTTACTGCTGTTACGAAAGAAGACAAAGCGCCTACAGGCTTAATGATAAAGCAATTTGGTCCAATGAATGAAACAAGTGTTTTCTATTACCGTAAAAATTCAGCGGCCAGCACTCTTTCTTCAAAAGATGTCAGAAGCGATCATATTAGAGCAGCCCGAATTGTTCATATTACAGGAGTAACCTCTGCATTAAGCGATAGCTGTGCAGAAATGAACTACGAAATCGCAAGTATAGCGAAAAAAGCAGGAGTTTCTTTGAGCTTTGATCCCAATATCCGATTAAAACTGTGGGATAAAGAAAAAGCAAACAGAGCGTTAATACCGTTACTGGAGTTATGCGACATCGTAGAAATGGGAATTGACGAGGCAGAAATTCTATTGGGGACTGATAGAACAGATGAAATAATCCGGATATTACGGGAAATGAATATAAAAAAAATAGCAATAAAGATGGGAAGCGCAGGAGCAATTGTAGCTGATACAAATTGTGTATATAAAATACCTGCATATAAAGTTTCGGCAGTAGACAATATAGGAGCCGGAGATGCATTTGTAGCAGGATTTCTGTGCGGAATAATTGAAAGAAAAGAGTTAGATATTTGTGGGAAAATGGGAGCATTGATGGGAGCGCAGGCGGTTACCGCTGCGGGAGATATAGAAGGCCTTCCAGATAGGCGAAAGTTGAATATGCTCATGGATGGAATTCAAAGTATACATAGGTAAAAACTGTATTGACAGTTTTTTATATTATTTTAAGGAGGTATTATTAATGGCTGTTGAATGGACAAAAGAGCAAATGAAGTATTTTATTCAGGAGTATAAAAAATTAAATACTCCATTGGTGTGGGATGCGTTATTCGTTCAATATGGATATCGCAATCAAGTGTTAAGAAAAGAAGTAAGACCAATTTTAAGAGATATGAAACTGGCAGGTCCCGCGGTGACTATTAAAGGGACTACTAACGTGACACCATTTGAAGAAGAGTTTGATCATTCGGGATCAGGACCACTTGGCGGCATGTGGATCCGGGTAGGAGAGGTGATTACTGAGGACTGTGTAGTGATTATTGATCCAGGATATACAGAAGTAGCAGTTTTAGGAGATATTTTTGGACAAACATGGCATCATATGGGTATGCAAGGGCTTGTTTGTGATGGTCCCATTCGTGATTCGTTTGGCTTTTTGGAAGATAATATTCCTACTTTTTGTACCGATACTATGTGTATTTGTGCGGAAGGACACTGGAGAATGACAGATAGAAATGTACCGTTATGGTTACATGGTCAATTGGGCGAAGTATTAGTAAATCCTGGTGATTTTATTTTTGCGGATGCGGATGGTGTTCTTGTTATTCCTAATGACATGATAGAAAAAGTTTTGATCAATGCAAAGGAACGAGCTGAGAATGAAATTAAAACAAAAGCTGATATAAAAGCGGGAAAGAAGCCAGAAGAAATGTGGTATGAAAATGGACATAGTGGAGTAATAGAAGGTAATTAAATATGGCAGAGAAGGTATTGCGAACTATTCTGGATGAAAAAATTATAGCAATAATCAGGAATGTGAATTCTAAACAAATTGATCGCGTTGTTGAAGCTCTTTTGGATGGGCATATTAGGTGTATGGAATTTGCCTTTTCAGGGGGGAAAGACTACAATGAAGATGAAATTTTATATTTGATCAACCGAATCAGAGATAAATATGCTGATGAAGTTATTGTAGGTGCGGGTACGGTAATGACAATAGATCAGGTAGAGCGTGCATGCAATATGGGGGCACAGTATATGATATCGCCCAATGTAAATAAAGAAGTAATTAGTAAGACGAAAGAAATGGGATGTGTATCTATACCGGGAGCTTTTACTCCAACTGAGATAACAAAAGCATATGAATATGGAGCAGATATCGTTAAGATTTTTCCATGCAATATAGGAAAGAATTATCTTCGAGATGTTTCTGTACCATTATATATGATTCCGATGATGGCGGTTGGCGGAATCAATCAAAATAATATATACGATATTTTACATTCTGGTGCAGTTGCTGTAGGGGTAGGTGGAAATCTTGTGAGTATTGATTTGATACAAGAGGGA
The DNA here is from genome assembly GCF_037273965.1 of Claveliimonas sp. Taxonomy (NCBI): domain Bacteria; kingdom Bacillati; phylum Bacillota; class Clostridia; order Lachnospirales; family Lachnospiraceae; genus Claveliimonas; species Claveliimonas sp. Next base: position 21,112 of record NZ_JAYAZJ010000068.1, read on the forward strand.
AAGTATTCTGAGTTAACCGCTAGAGCAAGAGAACTATATAATGAAGCAAACCGATAATATAGTCATACTTTTCCATATCGGATGACACTGGGAATTTCTTTTATTGAGCCGGATGGGGCTGTCCTGCACCCTAGAGATCTTCCAGATTAATACCTCTTGGTACATCCATATGCCGCAGAGTAATGTCATAGATATGTGTAATATCTCCCTGCTCCATGGCATTCAGGATAGCAAGATGCTCATCATATGTATCTTTCATTCTTCCCGGATGGGAAAGGGACATTTGGGCCAGCCGCTGCATCCGGTACATAAAGGTATCGAAAATAGCAGAGAATTGCTGGTTCTCAAGGTAGTGAACGATGGAAATATGAAATTGAAAATCGTAAGTACAGAAATCCTGGATGGACTGAGAAACCTCCAGGATTTCTTTCATTTCATCCATAATAAAGTGAAGCTCGCTAAAGAGGCGCTTTGCCTTTTTAGAAGCGAAAGTGCGCGTAATCTCCATGGTACAGTAAGTTTCCAGAGCTGAGCGGACCTGGAATGTTTCTGTCACATCCTGCCGGGTAAGCTGATGAAGGCGAAATCCCTTGCTTGGAATAATATCAATATAGCCTTCCTGCACCAGCCTGTGGATGGCATCGCGGAAAGGAGTGCGGGAAATGCCAAGTTCTCTGGAAAGCTTTGTCTCAGAATAGATTTCGTGATAGGAAAGCTCTCCTTCGGAAATCATTTTCTTTAAATGTTCATAGGCCTGTTCGTTGAGTGTCATCATTGGTAGATGCTCCTTTACTGTGTTTGTCTATATTTTATCAAAAACTATGAGAAAATCCAACAATTTTCTGTGGATTTTGCTCAAAAAATGAGGGGTAAAATTAGCGAAAACGGAGAAAGAGAATTTGAGGGATTGACCGGTATACCGGTATGTAGTAGAGTGAAGACAGGAACAAAAAAGAACACTTTAGAAAGAAAAAAAACAAAAAGGAGAGAAGAAAGTATGAAAACAGGATTTATCGGACTGGGAATCATGGGAAGACCAATGGCAAAAAATCTGCTCAAAGCAGGAGTGGATCTGATCGTAACAGATCTGAACAAAGAGGCGGTAAAAGATGTAGTGGCAGCCGGAGCACAGGAGGGTACATACGAGGAAATCGGAAAGGAATGTGGTGTTGTATTTATTATGGTGCCAAGCGGTGATATTACAAAATCCATCCTTTTCGGAGAAGGCGGAGTGGCATCTTTTATAAAAGAAGGAAGCATTGTATGTGATATGAGCTCTGTTACGCCTGTTGAGTCCAAAGAGTGCTATGAAAGGCTGAAAGAGATCGGCGTTGGTTTTGTAGACGCCCCTGTATCAGGAGGAGAAACAGGAGGCATCAACGGAACACTGGCTATTATGGCGGGAGGAGATCAAAAGGACTTTGATGCCCTGAAAACATATTTTGACATCTTGGGATCTTCCGCTTTGCTGATCGGCGGTCCGGGAAGCGGAAGCGTGACAAAGCTGGCAAATCAGATCATTGTCAATAATACGATCGCTGTTGTATCCGAAGCGTTTGTTATGGCGGCAAAAGCCGGAGCTGACCCGGTTAAGGTATATGAAGCGATCCGGGGCGGACTGGCAGGAAGCGCTGTTCTTGATTCTAAAATCCCTATGATCGTGGAGCGGAATTTCAAACCGGGCGGACCGATCCGCATCAATCATAAAGACATTAAAAATGTGGTAAATACAGCGCATGCGATCGATGTTCCGATTCCATACACGGCACAGCTCTATGAAATTCTCCAGACTCTGAAAATTCATGGACATATGGAGGATGACCACGGCGGAATCGTACAGTATTTTGAAAAGCTGGCAGACGTGGAAGTGAAAAAAGTGGATTAGGGCAGAGAGAGCAGAGGAGAAGGAGGAAACAAAAATGGCGATCAGTACAGATATTTTGACTTCCTATAAAAAAATAGACGAGGCATATATCGATAGTCTCTTAGAAAAAGAGATTAAAAAGAACCATAAAAAAATTGTTGTGCTGGACGATGATCCTACAGGAGTACAGACGGTTCATGATATTTCTGTATATACAGGATGGGATAAAGACAGCATCCGCCAGGGATTTGAAGAAGAAAACAGCCTTTTCTATGTACTGACTAATTCCAGGGGATTCACGGAAGAACAGACAATAAAAGCTCACCATGAGATTTCCGCAGTGACAGACGAGGCGGCCAAAGTAACAGGAAAAGAGTACATTTACATCAGCAGAAGCGACAGTACGCTTCGGGGACATTATCCTTTAGAGACAGAGCTTTTGAAAGCAGATTATGAAAAATATACAGGGAAAACCGTAGACGGCGAGATCCTTTGCCCTTTCTTTAAAGAAGGCGGAAGATTTACCATTAACAACGTACATTATGTGAAATACGGCGATACTCTTGTACCTGCCAATGAGACAGAATTTTCCAAAGACAAGACATTTGGCTATACAGCTGCTGATCTGCCATCCTATGTAGAGGAGAAAACAAAAGGAGCTTATAAGAAAGAGGATGTCACCTGTATTTCTCTGGAAGATATCCATGATATGGCTGTAGATAGGATAGAGGAGCAGCTTCTGGCAGTAAAAGATTTTAATAAGATTATTGTCAATGCTGTGGATTATGCGGATATCAAAGTATTCTGCGTGGCTTTGTACCGGGCAATGGAAAAGGGAAAGACCTTTATGATGCGTACGGCGGCCGCTATTGTAAAAGTTATGGGCGGTGTGACGAGTCAGCCGCTTCTTACAAGAGAAAAGATGGTCGTAAAAGAGACAGACAACGGCGGTATCATTGTGGTAGGGTCTCACACTGACAAGACAACCCGCCAGCTGGAGGCACTGAAAGAGCTGGATGATATCGAATTTATTGAGTTGAATGCAGCTCTTGTGAAGGATGACGCGGCGTTTGAGGAAGAAGTAAAACGCTGTCTGGAAAAAGAGGAAGAATGTATCCGCGCCGGAAAGACCGTATGCTGCAGTACGACCCGCACACTTATTACAGCAGATACAGGAGATAAGGAAGATGAACTTCGCCTTTCTGTAAAAATCTCAGATGCAGTGCAGTCCCTGGTGGGGCGTCTTACCGTTACGCCTGCCTTTGTGATTGCAAAAGGCGGCATTACATCCAGTGATGTGGGAACAAAGGCGCTGGCAGTAAAAAAGGCAAATGTGCTTGGGCAGATCAAACCGGGTATTCCGGTGTGGCAGACAGGGGAGGAAAGTAGGTTTCCTTCTGTTCCATACGTAATCTTTCCCGGCAATGTAGGCGATGACAGCACGCTGAAAGAAGCGGTAGAAATCTTATTGAAGAAATAGATGGATCATTTAACATTTACAGGCAGACAGGGGCTGACTTTTACAGCCCCGACGGCCGTACTATTCTAATCATGTCTTTAAAATAAAGTTGGTTCTTAATATCTTCTTTGCCAAATTCTTACAGTTTAAATCAAATGTTTTGAAACAAAAAGTAAACAAAATTAAAGATGAAAAATGACAAAAACAAACATAATAATTGTAAAAAACTTCTAAAAACATTGATAAAAAATAGATTAAATTGACAAAAATAAACATTAGGAGTAATATATAAACATAAAAGAACATTGAGGCGAAGGAGGAATGAGAAATGCCACAGTGTGTAGTGATTGCGGATGATCTGACAGGAGCAAATGCCACAGGTGTGCTCCTGAAAAAGATGAACTACACTGCCTATACGGTCATGAACACAGAGCGGATTGAACTAAGTACGCTGAAGGACTGCGATTGTGTATTGTATCCTACAGACAGCCGGGGGGGTAGATCCCGGGATTGCTTACAATCGGGTATATAATGTCTGTGATCTGTTAAAGAATGATGAGGTTAAGGTATATTCTAAAAGGATTGACAGTACATTGAGAGGAAATCTCGGCAGTGAGACAGATGCCATGCTGGATTGTCTTGGAGAAGATTATGTGGCTGTTGTTGCACCGTGCTTTCCCTCTTCGGGACGTATCGTGATCGGAGGTTACATGCTGGTAAACGGGCTGCCTTTACATAAAACAGATATCGCCATTGATCCGAAAACACCTGTTAAGATCTCGGAAGACGCCGTTCTTTTTGCAGAGCAGAGCAAATACAAAGTAGCGTCTATCCTTATGAAAGATCTGATGCACGGAAAGCATTATCTGGCGGATCTGATGAAGAAACATGTGGAAGAAGGCTGCAGGATCCTGGTCGTTGATTGCGTGACTCAGGAAGATCTGGACCTGATCGCGGACGCAGTGATCACCAGCAAATTGAAGATAGTTGCAGTAGATCCGGGCGTATTTACGGCAACTCTTTCAAGAAAGCTGATCACACCTTCCGAGAAGAAGGAGAAGAGCCGCATTCTGGCGGTAGTAGGAAGCGTCCATCCTAATACAAGGAAGCAGATGGAGGAATTGTGGCTGTCCCAGAGAACTCACAACGTGTTTGTCAATACAAAGGAACTTCTGGAGGATGAAACAAGAAGGGAAAAGGAAATTTCCAGAGTGACAGAGGAAATCCTAAGGGAGTGCAAGTTGAATATGGTATCCACTGTGACCGGGGACGGTATTTATCCGGAAAACCGTATAGATTTTAAACCCTACATGGAGAAATATCATTGCTCCATGGATGAAGTGACAGAGCGGATCAATTCGGGATTTGCAGAGATCACCTACCGCATTTTCAAGGCTGAGCCGGAGTTTAAGGGGCTTTACACAAGCGGCGGGGATATTACGGTATCAGTGTGCGCCAGATTTAATACCGCAGGATTAAGCCTTATGGATGAAGTGCTTCCGCTGGCAGCTTACGGACAGTTCTTAAAGGGAGAATTTGAAGGTGTACACATCATTACAAAGGGCGGAAGCCAGGGACAAAATGATGCGATCAACCGCTGTATTACTTATCTGAAAGAGAAACTTTATATTTAAGACAGGGAGGAATGAAAGATGAAAAAACCATTGATTGCAGTAACGATGGGAGATCCGGCCGGTGTAGGTCCGGAGATCGTGGCAATGTCGCTTGCATCTGCAGAGGTCACAGATGTGGCGGACTGCATTATTGTAGGAGACAAAAAATGCATGGAAAACGCAATTGACATCACAGGTGTGAAGCTGGAAGTCAATGTAGTGGAAAAGCCGGCGGATGGAAGATACGAAAAAGGCGTACTCAATCTGATCGATCTTGACAATATCAATATGGATGAGTTTGCTTTTGGAAAAGTCAGCGGCATGTGCGGAAAAGCGGCATATGAGTATATTGCAAAAAGCATTGAGCTGGCAAATGCAGGAGAAGTAGACGCAGTATCTACAACGCCGATCAACAAGGAAGCCCTGAAGGCAGGAAATGTAAACTTTATCGGCCATACCGAGATTTTCGGCGCTTTAACCGGGACGGAAGATCCTCTGACTATGTTCGAGACAAATGGTATGAGAGTATTTTTCCTGACAAGGCATGTTTCCCTGCGGCAGATGCTTGATATGATCAAGAAAGACCGGATCATCGACTATGTAGTGCGGTGCACGGAGGCTTTAAAAAGGCTGGGAGTCAATGAAGGAACAATGGCGATCGCAGGACTTAATCCGCACAGTGGAGAGCATGGACTCTTTGGCTGGGAAGAAGTGGAAGAGATTATTCCGGCTATCGAAGAACTGAAGAAAATGGGCTATGATGTGGCGGGGCCTGTAGGAGCGGATTCTGTATTCCATCAGGCAGCCATTGGAAAATACAACAGCGTTCTTTCCCTGTATCATGACCAGGGACATATCGCGACAAAGACGCTGGATTTTGAAAAAACAATCGCAATAACAAATGGAATGCCGATTCTTAGAACTTCTGTAGATCACGGCACTGCATTTGATATAGCGGGCACCGGAAAGGTAAGTGCCGTGAGCATGATCGAAGCCATCCGGCTGGCCGCAAAATACGCACCTCATTTTGTAAAGTAAAAGAGAAAAGTAAAGAGAGAAAACTTATCTAAAGGAGGGTTCTATTATGGTAGGAGGACTTGACGGCAACAGAATGCTGCTGGGTCTTGCAGTAGGCATCATTATTCTTATTGTCCTGGTATTAAAAACAAAGGTGCAGGCGTTTCTTGCCCTTATCATATGTACCGTTATCGTGGGAGTTGTAGGCGGTATGCCTCTGGCAAACACCACATTGGAGGACGGTACTACACTTGGAATTATTAACTCTATCACCGGAGGATTTGGAAGCACACTTGGAAGTATCGGTATCATCATCGGATTTGGTGTTATGATGGGACAGATCTTTGAAGTGACGGGAGCTGCAAAGAGGATGGCGCATACATTCTTAAAGCTCTTTGGGAAGAAAAGAGAAGAGGAGGCTCTTTGCCTGACAGGTTTCCTTGTATCTATTCCGATCTTCTGTGACTCTGGTTTTGTGGTTCTTTCACCTATCGCAAAGGCGATCTCAAGAGCAACGAAGAAGTCCGTCATCGGTCTTGGCGTTGCGCTGGCAGCAGGGCTTGTTATCACACACTCCCTCGTCCCGCCAACTCCGGGCCCCTTAGGCGTATGCGGTATCTTTGGAATTGATGTAGGTACATTTATTTTAATGACACTGGTTCTTGCTATCCCAATGGCAATTGCCTGTATCGTTTATGCAAAGAAGATTCTGCCGAAGAAATTTTACCGTATTCCAAACGATGACGGTGAAATCGTAGAGATGCCTTACCGTGAACCGGATTATGAGAATGCGTTCCATATGGGTGATGAGAACATGCCGGGCACATTTGAATCTTTTGCACCGCTGTTTCTCCCTATTATTCTTATCCTGATCAATACAGTAGCCACTGCTATGGGAGCGACAACAGGAGTATGGGAAGTACTTATCTTCCTCGGACAGCCGATCATCGCGGTAGGTCTTGGACTGCTTCTTGCTATCTTTACACTTGGAAGGAATCTTGACAGACATACTGCTCTGACAGAAATGGAAAAAGGAATGCAGTCTGCCGGTATTATCATGCTTGTAACCGGCGGAGGCGGAGCTCTCGGACAGATCATCAAAGATTCCGGTCTTGGTACCTATATGGCAGAGGGACTGGCACAGACAGCGATTCCGATCATTGTGCTGCCGCTTATCATTTCCACTTTAATGCGTTTTATCCAGGGATCAGGAACTGTTGCTATGACAACAGCAGCAAGTATTTCTGCTCCGATCATTGTAGCAGCGGGCGTAAATCCGACACTTGGCGCGATCGCATGCTGTGTTGGTTCCCTGTTCTTCGGATACTTTAATGACAGTTATTTCTGGGTAGTAAACAGAACGCTGGGTGTTACAGAAGCAAAAGACCAGCTGCAGGTATGGTCAGTGACATCCACAATCGCATGGGCTGTCGGTGTTGTTGAAGTTCTCGTATTGAGTATTTTCATGTAATCGTGTACAATGACCAGTAAGAGGTGATTTGTATGCTGGCGGCAGAGAGACAGGCTAAAATAGTGGAAATTATCAGAAGGCAGGGGAGCGCACAGGTAGAAGATCTGGCGCAGAACCTGCAGGTAAGCACTATGACAATAAGAAGGGATCTGGAAAAACTGCAGGAGGACAATTTACTGGAGCGGTGCCATGGAGGTGCGGTGGCAAAGCAGGAGGTAGCCTATGCAGAAAAATGTACCAGCCATAAAGAAGGGAAGCGGAAACTGGCAGCGGCCTGCCGCTCCCTTGTATCAGACGGAGATAATATCTATCTGGATGCGGGGACAACTACATATGAAATCGCAAAAGTGATTCAGGATGTATCGGATATTATGGTTGTGACAAACGATCTTGAAATAGCAGGACTTCTGAAAAACAGCCCGGCAGAGATTCTGCTCTGCGGAGGGGTGGTACAGAAAAGTACAGGAAGTATGCTTGGATATTATGCAACTCAAATGCTGGAAAATTTCAGATTTGATGTGGGATTTTTCGGCGCTGCTTCCATTAATGAAGAGTTAGAGGTTTCGACGCCGACGGTAGACAAGGCATTTTTAAAAAGAATGGCTCTGGAACGATGCAGCCGGGGATATCTGGTAGTAGATGAATCAAAGTTTGGCAAACAGGCCATGGCAAAGGTCAGTCATCTGGCAGATTACACGGCGGTTATTACAGACAGGAATTTCACGGAAGAGGAAAAGGAAGAAGCGAAAAAATCCGGAGTCAGGATTATACGTGTTTAATTAAAACGGAGGTATAAACAGCCTCCGTTTTTTGATGAAAAATATTTTTGGAAAGAGAAACCAATTGACAAACATACTGACGGTATGATACTGTATACATACTAAGAGTATGTATTTGGGAGGCGGATAAAATGGCAAGAAATAAACATCCCGAAGAGACAGTCAATCTCATATTAGATGTTGCTTTCCGGCTGTTCATGGAGAAAGGGTATGAGCATACCTCTATTCAGGATATTATTGATAATTTGGGAGGACTTAGCAAAGGAGCCATCTATCATCATTTTAAATCAAAAGAAGAGATCTTAATGGCAGTGACGGATCGTATGACGGAGGAATCCAACCGGACTTTGATGGAAATTCGAGACCGGCAGGATCTTAACGGAAAAGAAAAGTTAAAGACAATTTTCAAAGCATCGATCTGCCGTCCTGTGCAGAATGATATTTTTACAGTTGCTCCGAATTTCAGTAATAATCCAAAACTTCTCTTTTCGCTGGTAAGTGACACGATAGAAGAAGTGGCGCCAAACTATATTCTTCCCATCATTGAGCAGGGCATTCTCGATGGAAGTATCCGGACAGAATATCCAAAGCAGCTGGCGGAGCTGATCATACTCGTGGCTAACATTTGGATAAATCCTATGATATTCGGAAATACAGAAGAGGAAACCTATTCCAAATTTATGGTATTCAGTGAGATGATGAGAGGCTTCGGACTGGATATCATGGACGAGGAAATGATCGAGAGGATACAGGAGCTGACAACGATTTATCAGAAAAACAAATAAAAGGAGCTGTCCGGCAAAATAAGCAGATTATTGATATGCTCCAATTTACCGGACAGTTCTCTTTTTTTAAAAATTATACATACCAACGTGCGGTATTAAAAGGAGGAATTTATCTAAATGAAGAAAAAATTGTTCACGAAAGATTTTACACTGGTTGTTATCGGGCAGATTATTTCCTTATTCGGAAATGCGGCAGTAAGATTTGCATTGCCTCTGTATCTGCTGAATCTGACAGGTTCGTCTGCACTTTATGGAACAGTCACAGCATGTGCATTTATTCCATCTATTCTCTTATCTCCTGTAGGAGGAATGATCGCAGACAGAGTGAATAAAAGAAACATTATGGTAGTCCTGGATTTTCTGACCAGTGCATTGATTTTAGGATTTTTGTTTTTTATGCAGGAAATAAACATTGTCCTTTTGATTACGGTCACATTAATGCTTTTGTATGGAATTGCGGGGACGTATCAGCCGTCTGTTCAGGCAAGTATCCCGGATCTTACTGACCAGGAGAATTTCATGGCGGCAAATTCGGTTATTAATACGGTCAACTCTTTTTCTTCCTTGACGGGACCTGTGATTGGAGGGATCTTATACAGCGCCTATGGGTTAGAAGCGGTATTATTGATCTGCGGAATCTGCTTTTTCCTGTCAGCGGTCATGGAAATTTTTATAAAAATACCATTTCAGAAACAGATTTCCGGAGGAAATATATGGGAAACTGTGAAAAAGGATTTTACCAAAAGCGTTTATTTTATTCGCAGAGAAAAGCCGGTTGTGGGCAAATGTCTCCTTATGATCAGCGGAATTAATTTGTTTTTATCTGCTATGATCGTGGTTGCACTGCCGTATTTGATAACAGAAGTCTTGAGTTTTGAAGAAACCCGGGCAAATACACTTTACGGTTTCGCGCAAGGAGCTCTTGCTGGAGGAGGACTGGCAGGAGCCATGTGTGCAGGTATATTCAGAGAAAAGCTGACGATCAAAAGAGCAGGCAATCTGCTGACCGCCTGCGCCTTATCTGTATTTCCCATGAGTTTCACTTTACTGCTGACTCCATCTGAAACGATAAATTATATGATTATTGTATTATGCTGTTTTGCGGTTATGGTGTTTTCCACTGTTTTTTCTGTACAGATGATGTCATTTATACAGACGGAGACGCCGAAAAATTTAGTAGGAAAGGTGATTGCGGTCATGATCACTGTTTCTACATGCGCCCAGCCATTAGGCAATGCACTTTACGGTATTTTGTTTGAATTGGGAAAAGGGGCGGAATTTGCCGTCATTTTATTCTCCGGAATTGTCTCTTTGTCTATTGCTATGAAAACAAAGAACATATTTGCCCGACTTTAATTATCTGTAAGATATTCGTTTCGCTCTCTATGTGAAAAAGTAAGATTTTTTGAAATTTTTAATAGGTGTCGTTTTTATACGACACCTATTGCTGTATCTTATGATTAAACAAGTTGATTGGAACAAAAAAGGAGAGTGGAACGATGAAAGGTTACAATACAGAAAACGGTTATATGGGATATGTTGACGGAGAATATCAGTTGTTTGCAAGTGAAGCGGATTATGCAGAGTGGATGGAAGAGTAAAAGAAAAAAGCCTGCGTTCTTCTTTTGGTGTACAATAATTTTACCAGCTATGTTATACTTATGATACATACCCTGTAAAGAGAGGGAAGAAGACATGCCAAAAGGAAGCAACCAGAAATTAAAGTTATACCATCTTGCGCAGATCATGCTGGAAAATACAGATGATAACCACTATATTACAATGCCGGAGATCATGAGCGCGCTTGAAGCATATGAGGTTACTGCTGACCGGAGAACAATCTATGCAGATTTAAAAGATCTGGAAGCACTGGGGATCGAGGTAGAAGGAGAGCCTGTCGGCGGCGGATACCGGTATCATGTTGTGGAAAGACCTTTTGAGCTGCCGGAATTAAAGCTTTTGGTGGATGCGATCCAGTCGTCAAAATTTATTACCGAGCGGAAGACAAATGCTCTGATCCGAAAGCTGGAGAAGCTGGTCAGCAAATACGAAGCCATGAAGCTCCAGCGGCAGGTATATGTTTCCGGGCGGATCAAAACAATGAATGAAAGTATTTATTATACAGTAGATACGATCCACAATGCGATTTCCGAAAACCGTAAGATCCGCTTCCAGTATTTTCAGTGGAATGTGAAAAAAGAGATGGAACTGCGTCATGACGGCGCCTATTACCATATCAGCCCGTGGGGACTTTCCTGGGACGCTGAAAATTATTATCTGATCGGGTACGATTCCGAGGCCGGGAAAATTAAACACTATCGTGTAGATAAGATGCTGCGGCTTCAGATGTCTGATGAGAAGCGGGAAGGAAAGGAACATTTTAAGAAGCTGGATATGGCAGATTATGCGAAGAAGAGCTTTGGCATGTTTGGCGGAAGGGAAGAGAAGGTGAAGCTCCTGGTGGAAAATACTCTGGCAGGCGTGATCATTGATAGGTTTGGAAAGGATATCATGCTGATTCCGGCGGACCAGGAGCATTTTACAGTTAATGTGGATGTCCATGTCAGCAAACAGTTTTTCGGGTGGATCATTTCCCTTGGAGAGAGGGTGAAGATTCTCGGGCCGGAGGAAGTCGTGGCTCAGATGAAGGAGGAAATCCAAAGACTGGCGCGGCAGTACAGTTAAAATTTGAGAAAGGACAGACAAAAAGATGATCAGAAAATTTAAACCGGAAGACATACATCAGGTGATGCAGATATGGCTTGATGGCAATGTGGAAGCCCATGATTTTATAGATGCGTCTTATTGGAAATCTCACTATGACTCGGTACAGGAACAGCTTCCGGAGGCAGAGATTTACGTATATGAGGAAGAAACTGAAAAGAAAGATGAAATGCAGACTCCGGCCATCCGGGGATTCGTCGGTATGGCGGGAGACTATCTTGCCGGAATTTTTGTGGATCGCCGGTCCCGGTCTATGGGAATCGGAAAAGCTCTGCTTGACTATGTGAAGGGAAAGCATGACAGTTTTTCTTTAAATGTTTATCAGAAAAATGAGGCTGCAGTCCGTTTCTATCTGCGGGAAGGTCTGACGATTTCTGCTGAAGGAACAGATGAGGAGACAAAAGAGCCTGACTATACGATGACATGGTGCGGGAATCAGGGTGTCTTTTGAGCAAGGTACTCCCTGACCGCCCGGATCTGCTCCTGAGTAAAGGAGACTTTTCCTCTCGTAATGCCGATCAGTCCGGCTTCTTTTAAAGCATGTATGGTGCGGTTCAATGTCTTGACGGAGATGCCTGTTTCCTCGTGCATTTCCTCCCGCGTGCGGCGGATGACGAAAGTTTGATATTCGTCCGCATATTGAAGAAAATATTTTAAAAGCAGGTGCTGCGGGGGATAAAAGAGGCGGTTTCCTCTATTATAAGAAGAACGGTACAGTTTATAGGCCACCTTCTGAGAAACTAATCTTAGGAGGTGGATATCTTTTGCGATCCAGTCTTCAAAATCTTTTCTGGAAAAATAGAGGACTGTACATTCTGTCAGCGTTTCGATCGTGACAGAGGTTCGTTCTTTTCCGGCCAGTATAGTGACCTCACCGACAAAATCGATGGGATCATTTCTTTCGATCATAAAGACATTTCCATTTTCAAATTCATTGATAACCCGGTGATAACCCTCACACACAATGCCGAAATAATCCAAAAGCTCATCCTTTTGATGGATGATTGTTTTTGGTGCATAAGTTTTGATCGTGTACCGGCTTTTCAACTCTTCCGGCATATAGCGAATGTAATTTTCCAGTTCAGGAACCTTCAAAAGAAGCTCTTCCAGTGTCATTTCATTTCCCCCACATTTTCTTTTCCTATAGTATACTACAAATTTCGACATAATTTTATGGAAATGTGTCAAAAATATCCCATTTGTCCTTTTTTAAATGAAGAGATTCTTATATAATACTCGCGTGTTATAAGTGAAAATAATAGATAAAAGACAAGTATGGAAGAGAAATGGGAGGGTATCTATAAAAAAGGAAATTTACATGTATCCGTCGACAAAAGCGAGATTTCAGGCAGAATATAAGATCTTTCTTCTGGCTTTTGTTTTTATTGTAATTGCCGATTCCATCGGACAGATCAAAGTTCCTCTTGGTCCGGGGACACTGATCTTATTTCCTATTTTTTACTCGCTTCTTCTGGGAATTATTTCCGGTCCTGAAGTGTTGAAGATTTTTAAGAAAAAAGAAGTAAAAGCAGCTTCCAAGCTGGTTATTGTGGCAATCTGCCCTTTTATTGCAAAGCTTGGGATCAATGCGGGGGCAAGCCTGGAAACAGTGCTCTCGGCCGGACCGGCTCTTTTGTTCCAGGAAGTGGGAAATTTGGGAACGATATTTTTTGCATTGCCGGTAGCGCTTCTTCTTGGATTGAAGAGAGAGGCTATCGGGGCAACTCATTCTATCAACAGAGAGTCTAATCTGGCGCTGATCACAGATATGTTCGGACCGGATTCGCCGGAAACAAGAGGAAGTCTTTCAATTTATGTTGTAGGCGGTATGGTTGGAACGATTTATTTCGGATTTCTGGCAACGATGATCGCCTCTTTGAACGTGTTTCATCCCTATGCACTGGGAATGGCGTCCGGTGTGGGAGCCGGTATCCTGATGGCAAGTTCTGTGGCAAGTCTTACGCTGGTATATCCTGATATGGCAACCCAGATATCGGCGCTTGCAAGTACAAGCGAGACGTTATCGGGACTGACAGGAATTTACGTGGCAATTTTTGTGGGAATCCCGCTGACCCAGAAGCTTTATGAACTGCTGGAGCCGCCTATTGCAAGGCTTAGAAAGGAGCCGAGCGAGGTGCTGACAAGAAAGAAGCAGGAAGCGGAAGATGCAAAGAAAACAATAGAAGAAATTACTGTGGAGGAAGAATAAATGAGATATGCAGAGTGGGGACTTTTGTTGATTATATCCGGGCTGGGAATTGCCCTTGCAAATTTTGTGGGATTTGAGGTCGGATTCATGGATTCTCTTCCGGGAATCCTCATTCTACTTGCGATTTCCGCTGTGGCTGTGGTGATCAGTAAAGTAGTGCCCCTGAAACTTCCGATCATTGCATATTGTTCTATTATCGGACTTCTTGTGGCAAGCCCAATTTGTCCGGCAAGAGAGTTCATCATTGCATCTGCCGACAAGATCAATTTCACAGCGCCTCTTACATTAGTGGGAGCGTATGCGGGGATTTCTATCAGTGATCAGATTAAATCCTTTGTAAAGCAGGGCTGGAAGATGATCATTATCGGCGTCCTTGTTATGACAGGAACTTTTCTGGGATCGGCATGTATTGCCCAGCTTGTACTTGGCTTAACAAACGCAATTTAACCGGGAGGATAGGAAGATGAAAATGCAGGCAGATCTGATGATCCGGGATGGTGACTTTTTAAATGAGGAATTTGAACTGGAAAAAGGAAAGAGTATCCTGATCCGGGACGGAAAGATTTTGGATATTAATACGGCAGAAGAGCTGGAAAAGAAGTATCAGTGGACGGAGGAAATAGACGGAAGCAGATGCATTTATATGCCGGGGCTTGTAGACGCCCATATGCACACGGGACAGCAGCTTCTTCGGGGCAGAGTTCTGGACGAAATGCCTATGATCTGGACAAGGATCATGCTTCCCTATGAAAGTACTCTGACAAAAGAAAAAATGCGCTTAAGTGCCCAGGCGGCAGCGGTTGAGATGATCCGGTCCGGGACATGCGGATTTATCGATGCGGGAAGCTATTACATGGAGGAGGCGGCAGCAGTTTATGAAGAAAGCGGCCTTAGAGGAGCGATTTCCTATTCGACCATGGATCAGAAAGGACTTCCCCGGTCCATAGCCATGGATGCAGAAGAGGCTGTAAAAAGGACGGATGAGCTGTATGACGGCTTCCATGGAAAAGGAAATCTGAAGGTCTATTATTCTCTGCGCTCTTTGATCTCCTGCTCCAGGGAGCTGATACTGGCAGCAGCGCAGAGGGCCAAGGAGCGCGGAACTATGCTGCAGGCTCATATGAATGAATATCCGGGAGAAATTAATTTTTATATGGAACGTTTTCAAATGCGTCCCTATGAATATTTGGAAAAACTTGGCGTGCTGAATGAAAATTTTCTGGGCGCTCACAGTCTTCTCCTTTCGGAAAACGAGAAAGAGATCCTGGAAAAGAGAGGGATAAAAGTATGTCACTGTCCTTTCAGCAATTGTGGAAAAGCAGCGCCTCACACGCCGGAATTGTTGAAAAAAGGTATTACAGCTGCGCTTGGGACGGATGGGGCAGCTCACGGAGGATTAAGTCTCTTTAATGAAATGAAGATTTTCCGTTCGGTAATGAATCTGACCTGGGGCGTGCCTCTAAGCGAGCCTGCCATTATGCCGGCAAAAACGATCCTTTCCATGGCAACAGAAAAAGGACAGCAGTGTCTGGGAGGGCAGGACGGCGTAGACGGCTTTCTGAAAAAGGGAGCAAGAGCTGATATCGTCGGCATTGACAGAAACCGCATTTATATGGCAGAATACGGAAAGATTTCCAACACGATCATGGAGAGCGTGAATGCGGGAGATATCAGGGATTCTGTCAGCGGCGGCAGGATTTTGATGAAAGATTACGAGATACAGACACTGGATGAAGAAAGAATCCTGCATGATCTGAGAAGTTATCAGGAAAGGGCGGAAAGCAATTGATAGAGTATCTGATTATTATAGCGGCAAATATAATAATAGGGGGAATGATCGGCCTGACAGGGATTGCCGGATTTCTCCTCCCTATGCTGTACAGCGGATTTATGGGAATGCCGGCAGCCCAGGGGATGGCTCTTAGCTTTTTTGCTTTTCTGATTTCCGGGATTTTGGGATCCCGGAATTACTATAAGTCCGATAACTTAGATGTGAAACTTGCTGTTACTATCAGTATCGGAAGTATCATTGGGGCAATTGCCGGGGTGTGGATGAATCTTCTTATTGATGAAAGTATTGTGAAACGGATTCTCTATCTGGTAGTGCTGCTCTCCGGAATTTCCATACTGGTGCGTAAGGATAAAGAGAGGGAAGAAGCAGGGAAACGGAAGATCCCGGCTGCGGCGGCCATCTTATTCGGTCTGGCGACAGGGTGTATCTGTGCTCTTTCCGGAGCAGGGGGCCCTATTCTTGTAATGCCGCTTCTTGTGACGTTCGGCGTACAGGTCAAAACGGCAGTGGGAGTGGCTCTGTTTAATTCTATCTTTATTGCGATCCCTTCCTGCATAGGTTATAGTATGCAGTGTGATGCGTCCTCTATGGCGCTGTTGCTTGTGGTTTCTATGATCAGCCATGGCGCGGGCGTCTGGATCGGGAGCCGCAACGCGGATATGATAAAGCCGCAGCCGCTGAAAAAAGGAGTGGCGATATTTTCTATTTTGATTGCAATATTTAAATTGATTACCGGCTAAAAAGCAGGCGCTGACAGGGTATTTGGCGGGGTATAATAAGATTCGGCTTGTATATACAGGCCGAATCATTTATAATAGTGCATAATTAGAGCGTAAATTAAGGCATAAATGTTATGATATAGCAGGGAGAATATCAGGAATGAAGAAATATATACGGGCAGCTGCCGCCGCGCTTATTGCTGTAAATATTTTCACAGCAGCGGCGCCAAAACTCTATGCCGCCCCGGAGTCAGGCAGTACAGATACAGTACAGCAGGAGGGAGCAGTTGATGGTACACAGGAGGAGATAGATCCGTACCAAAAAGAACTGGAGAATACCTACAAGGAAAAGGTTCAGACCAATGAGCTGGACGGATGGGCCAAAGGCCCGGGCATTTATGGCGATGCAGGAATAGTAATGGACGCGGAAACCGGAGCAGTTCTCTATGGAAAAAACATAGATAAAAAGGAGTACCCGGCAAGTATTACGAAGATATTGACAGCACTGCTGGCGCTGGAGTATGCGGAGATGACAGATGAGGTGCAGATCACGGCGGAGAGTCTTACCTGTCTGGGGTCAGGATATGCTTCTATCGGAATGAAAGAAGGAAATGTCATTACAATGGAACAGGCGCTGTATGCCATGCTTCTTGCATCATCCAACGAAGTGGCTTATGCAGTGGCAGAAACGGTAGCAAAAGGGCAGGGCGAAGACTACCAGTGGTTTTTGGATCAGATGAATCAGAAAGCCAGGGATCTGGGCGGTTCCAATTCTAACTTTGTCAATGCAAATGGAGTGCAGGACGAACAGCATTATACCTGTGCAAAAGATATGGCTTTGATTGCCTGTGAATTATTTGAATATCCGGAATTTTTACAGATTTGCCAGACGGCAAGTTATACAATTCCGGCGTCAAGTACAACGGAGGAACATATCTTTCAGCAGAAGCATGAAATGCTGCTTGAGGGAAATTCCGAGTATTACAACTATGCGGTGGCCGGCAAGACCGGATATACAACAGAGGCAAACAATACATTGGTGACTCTGGCGGATAACGGAGAAATGAAGTTGGTATGTGTTACATTGAAGACTTATCCCGGCCACGTGTATTCTGATACAAAAGCACTTCTGGAATATGGATTTAACAATTTTAAAAAAGTGAAGATTTCCGGGCAGAATGACAGTGAAAAGATAACATCTATTCCCGACGATGCCTGTGTAACACTTCCTGAAAATGTGAAATTTTCTGATCTGGACAGTGAGATCAGCCGTATGAAAAACGGCGAAGAAGGTCTGTTAAGTTACACTTATCAAGATAACCCGGTAGGAGAGGCAGTTGTGAAGCTTTCAGGGGATAAAGCGTTTAAAGATATTTCCGGAGAGGAAAAAATAGAAGAAAGTAAAATGCCGGTGTGGCAGCTTCTTCTGATATGCCTTCTCATTATTATCGTTTTACTGGCAGTTTGGCTTGTGATAGCAGCACAGCGCCGATCGAGAAGAAGGCGGCGCAGACGGCGCCGGAATCGTCGGGGAAGATAAACGCAGTCGGGGAAGATAAACGCAGGCACTTGACTTGTCGAGGGTTTCCGTTTATAATTTTAAAGACGTAAAAACAGAAGAATTGACCATGCGTAAAAGACTATGACGAAGACAGTAGGATATATGGGAACGTTCAAGCGAGCCGGCGATGGTGGAAGGCCGGTGCAAGTAGCATATATCTGAATATCACTTTAGAGTCGCAGTTTCCGAAAGGGCAGCATAAAATTCTTAGTAGGAACTGACGGGATCCGCCGTTACCGGAAGGCATATGTTGGTATGTTAGGTGGTTTATAAATGAAGGAATGCAAGCTTTCATCCTAATACACAGGATGGAAGCTTTTTTATTCAATACAATTTTACACAGGGTAATTCGCAGTTTTACACATGGCAAATTGTAATTTGGCACGTAGTAAACCTTAAAAGTGTTACGTGTCCTGTCAAAATAATAACAAGGAGGAAAAACATGTACAAGAAAGTTTCAACTGATCTGAAATTTGTTGACCGCGAAAAAGAAGTAGAAAAGTTCTGGGAAGAGAATCACATTTTTGAAAAAAGTATGGAAAACCGCAAAGAAGGCGAGACATACACCTTCTATGACGGCCCTCCGACTGCAAACGGAAAGCCGCACATCGGCCACGTCCTGACCCGTGTTATTAAGGACATGATTCCAAGATACCGCACCATGAAGGGATATATGGTTCCAAGAAAAGCAGGCTGGGATACGCACGGTCTTCCGGTAGAGCTGGAAGTTGAGAAATTACTCGGTCTTGATGGAAAGGATCAGATTGAGGAATATGGTCTGGAACCCTTTATTAATAAGTGTAAAGAAAGTGTTTGGAAATACAAAGGGATGTGGGAAGATTTCTCCGGAACCGTAGGTTTCTGGGCAGATATGGATAATCCCTATGTTACGTACCACAATGATTTTATCGAATCCGAGTGGTGGGCGCTGAAACAGATCTGGGATAAAGGACTTTTGTACAAGGGATTTAAGATCGTTCCCTACTGTCCCCGCTGTGGAACCCCGCTTTCAGCCCAGGAAGTGGCGCAGGGCTATAAGGATGTAAAAGAGCGCTCAGCTATCGTCCGTTTTAAGGTAAAGGATGAGGATGCTTATATTCTGGCATGGACCACAACTCCGTGGACTTTGCCGTCCAATATCGGTCTTTGTGTGAATCCGGAAGAAGATTATGCGAAAGTAAAGGCAGCAGACGGCTATGTATATTACATGGCGCAGGCTCTTTTGGATACAGTTCTTGGAAAACTGGCAGAAGAAGGAAAACCGGCCTATGAAGTTCTGGAGACTTACAAAGGACAGGAACTGGAATATAAAGAATATGAGCCGTTGTATCAGTGCGCTTATGACTGTGCAGCAAAACAGAATAAAAAAGCGTTTTTCATAACATGCGACGGCTATGTTACCCTGACAGACGGTACAGGTGTTGTTCATATTGCACCGGCCTTTGGTGAAGATGATGCCAAGGTAGGACGCAAATATGATATGCCGTTTGTACAGCTGGTAGATGAAAAAGGAAACATGGGAGAGACAACGCCATTTGCCGGCCTGTTTGTAAAGAAAGCGGATCCGGAGGTGCTGAAGGATCTGGAGGCGAGAGGGCTGCTCTTTGACGCGCCGAAATTCGAGCACAGTTATCCCCACTGCTGGAGATGTGATACACCGCTTATCTACTATGCGCGTGAGTCCTGGTTTATCAAAATGACAGCGGTAAAAGACGACCTGATCGCAAATAACAATACCATTAACTGGATCCCGGAAAGTATCGGAAAGGGACGTTTCGGCGACTGGCTGGAAAATGTTCAGGACTGGGGAATCAGCCGAAACCGTTACTGGGGAACTCCTTTAAATATCTGGGAGTGTGAATGCGGACATCAGCATTCCATTGGAAGCATTGAGGAATTGAAATCCATGTCTGACAACTGTCCGGATGATATTGAACTGCACCGTCCTTATATTGACGATGTAACTATCAAATGTCCGAAGTGCGGCGGGGAAATGCACCGCGTGCCGGAAGTGATCGACTGCTGGTTTGATTCCGGTTCCATGCCGTTTGCCCAGCATCATTATCCATTTGAAAATAAGGAGCTGTTTGAGCAGCAGTTCCCGGCGGACTTTATTTCCGAGGCAGTGGATCAGACAAGAGGATGGTTCTATTCTCTGCTTGCTATTTCCACTCTGATCTTCAACAAGGCTCCTTATAAGAATGTTATTGTTCTTGGGCATGTGCAGGATGAGAATGGTCAGAAGATGAGTAAGTCCAAAGGAAATGCGGTAGATCCTTTTGACGCTCTGGAGACATACGGCGCAGATGCGATCCGCTGGTATTTCTATGTAAACAGTGCGCCATGGCTTCCGAACCGTTTCCACGGAAAAGCGGTTGTAGAAGGACAGCGCAAATTCATGGGAACATTGTGGAATACGTATGCATTTTTTGTTCTCTATGCGAATATTGATGAATTTGACGCATCAAAATATGAACTGGAATATGACAAACTGCCGGTTATGGATAAATGGCTTCTGTCCAAGATGAATACACTGATCAAGGAAGTGGATGACCACCTTGGAAATTACCGGATCCCGGAAGCAGCAAGAGCGCTGCAGGATTTTGTAGATGACATGAGCAACTGGTATGTCAGAAGAAGCAGGGAGCGTTTCTGGGCAAAAGGAATGCCGCAGGATAAGATTAACGCGTACATGACTCTTTATACGGCGCTTGTGACTCTCTGCAAGGTGGCAGCTCCTATGATTCCTTTCATGACAGAGGAAATTTATCAGAACCTGGTAAGAAGCATTGACAAGTCTGCTCCGGAGAGTATTCATCTGTGCGACTTCCCGACAGCAGACGAGGCATTTATTGACAAAGAACTTGAGGCTAATATGGATGAGGTTCTGAAGATTGTCGTTATGGGTCGTGCCTGCAGAAATACGGCCAATATCAAAAACCGTCAGCCGATCGGACAGATGTTTGTCAAGACAGGAACACAGCTTCCTGAATTTTACCAGGATATTATAAAAGAAGAGCTGAATGTAAAGAATTTAACATTTACACAGGATGTACGTTCCTTTACTTCATATACATTTAAACCGCAGTTAAAGACAGTAGGACCAAAATATGGTAAAATGTTGGGTGGAATCAAAGCTGCTTTGTCATCACTGGACGGAAATGCAGCAATGGATGAAGTCAATGAAACAGGAGCTTTGAAACTCAATGTAAATGGACAGGAAATCACGTTGTTTAAAGAAGATCTTCTTATCGATACAGCACAGATGGAGGGATATGTATCAGAGGATAATAATGGAATTACAGTTGTTCTTGATACAAACCTGACACCGGAACTTCTTGAAGAAGGTTTTGTGCGTGAGATCATAAGTAAGGTACAGACAATGAGAAAAGAAGCGGATTTTGAAGTGACAGACAAGATTCACATCCGTTACGAAGGAAGCGAAAAGGCCGAAAAAGTATTTGCAGATCATGCTTCAGAAATCAGCAGTGAAACACTTGCACTTTCTGTTGAAAAATCCACTCCGGCAGGCTATGTGAAGGAATGGAATATCAACGGAGAAAAAGTGACGATTGGTGTCGAAAGATAAGGGTCTGAAGAAGGAGGATAATCATGTATAATCCGAGATTTGAAAAGGAAACTTTTAAAAAAGAGGTAAAGCATAATGTAAAGACTCTTTACCGCAAAACAATAGAGGAGGCGACTCCGCAGCAGCTTTTTCAGGCTGTGTCCTATGCGGTAAAAGAGGTTATTATTGATGACTGGATCGCAACACAGAATCAGTTTAAAAAGGATGATCCAAAAACAGTATATTATATGTCCATGGAATTTCTCATGGGAAGAGCGCTTGGAAATAACCTGATCAATATGACTGCTTACAAAGAAGTGAAAGCGGCGCTGGATGAAATGGGAATCGATCTGAACGTGATTGAGGATGAGGAGCCGGATCCGGCGCTTGGAAACGGCGGTCTTGGACGTCTGGCTGCCTGCTTCCTTGATTCTCTTGCAACACTTGGATATGCGGCATACGGATGCGGTATCCGCTACCGCTATGGTATGTTCAAACAAAAGATCGAAAACGGATATCAGGTAGAGACTCCGGATAACTGGCTGAAAGAGGGGAATCCATTTGAGCTTCGCCGGGAAGAATATGCCAAGGAAGTGCGTTTTGGCGGAAATATCCGCGTAGAATATGATGATTCTACAAACCGGACGAAATTTGTACAGGAAAATTATGAATCTGTACTTGCCATTCCTTATGATATGCCGATCGTGGGCTATGGAAACCACCATGTCAATACGTTAAGAATCTGGGATGCCAAGGCGATTACTGATTTCCAGCTGGATTCCTTTGACAGAGGAGATTACCACAAGGCAGTAGAGCAGGAAAATCTTGCAAAGACCATTGTTGAGGTGCTCTATCCCAACGATAATCACTATGCAGGAAAAGAGCTTCGCTTGAAACAGCAGTATTTCTTTATTTCAGCAAGCATACAGGCTGCCATTACAAAATATAAAAAGACACATGATGATATTCATAAACTTCCGGAGAAAGTCATCTTCCAGATGAATGATACCCATCCGACGGTGGCAGTGGCTGAACTTATGAGGATCCTTCTCGATGAAGAGGAGCTCGGCTGGAATGAGGCCTGGGATATTACGACAAAGACATGCGCTTACACAAACCATACGATCATGGCAGAGGCATTGGAAAAATGGCCCATCGACCTTTTCTCCAGACTGCTTCCCCGTGTTTACCAGATCATCCAGGAGATCGACCGCCGCTTCCTTATTCAGGTAAGAGAAAGATACCCGGGCAATGAGGAGAAAGTCCGCAAGATGGCGATCCTCTACAATGGGCAGGTGAGAATGGCTCATCTTGCCATTGTTGCCGGTTTTTCTGTCAATGGTGTGGCAAGACTGCATACAGAGATCTTGAAAAATCAGGAGCTTCGAGACTTCTACGAAATGATGCCGCAGAAATTTAATAACAAGACAAACGGAATCACACAGAGAAGATTCCTGATGCATGGAAACCCTCTCCTTGCAGACTGGGTAACAGAAAAAATAGGTACAAAAGACTGGATCACAGATCTGTCTCTTATGTCCGGGCTGAAAAAATATGCAGACGATTCCAAAGCGCTGGCAGAATTTATGGATATTAAATATAAAAATAAAGTCCGTCTGGCAGAATATATCAGGAAGCATAACGGAATTGAAGTGGATCCGAGATCTATCTTTGATGTACAGGTAAAGAGGCTGCATGAGTACAAGAGACAGCTTCTCAACATTCTTCATGTTATGTACCTGTATAATCAGATCAAGGAGCATCCGGAGATGTCCTTCTTCCCGAGAACCTTTATTTTCGGAGCAAAGGCATCCGCAGGATATATCAGGGCAAAAGAGATCATCAAGCTGATCAATTCTGTGGCTGATGTAGTCAACAATGACCGCAGCATTAACGGAAAACTGAAAGTAGTATTTATTGAAGATTACCGTGTCTCCAATGCAGAGATCATCTTTGCGGCAGCAGATGTCAGTGAACAGATTTCCACTGCATCGAAAGAAGCTTCCGGAACAGGAAATATGAAATTTATGCTGAATGGAGCGCCTACACTTGGAACTATGGACGGAGCCAATGTAGAGATTGTGGAAGAAGTCGGAATGGAGAATGCCTTTATTTTCGGATTAAGCTCTGAAGAAGTCATCAATTATGAAAATAACGGCGGTTACCATCCGCAGGATATTTACAACAGCGATCCGGATATCCGCAAAGTGGTAGATCAGCTGATCAATGGAACTTACTCCAACGGAGATCACGAGATGTACCGGGATCTTTATAATTCTCTTCTCTGTCCGAAAGACGGATCAAAGGCAGATATGTATTTTATCCTGAAAGATTTCCGCGCTTATGCCGAGGCACAGAAGAAAGTAGAAGAGGCGTATAAGGATAAAGAAAGATGGGCGAAAATGGCTCTTCTTAATACAGCATGCTGCGGTAAGTTTACCTCTGACCGTACGATTCAGGAATACGTGGATGATATCTGGCATCTGGATAAGGTGACAGTGGAGATTTAAAAGGTCAGGAATCCTGAAGGGTATAAAAGAGATAACCCTCTCATACATTAAGGTATGGGAGGGTTTATTTTATGCGGCAGAAGTTGAAAAAAATGGGATGCTATATCATTATTATTGTTTTGCTCCCTTATGTAGTGACCGTTTTCCTAAACGGGCCATCAATAGAAACAGCGGCTCCGGCAGACGAAATGGAGGTTATGGTAAAGCAGGGGGAAAAAGAAATACAGCTTCCTCTGGATGAATACGGAATTGGCAGGATGGCAAAGGAGATTCCGGCATCCTACGAAGAGGAGGCCATCAAAGTCCAGGCAATACTTGTCCGGACTGCCGTATACAAGCAATTGAAGGAAGAAGGCAGCGAGGCAGTTCTTGCAGACGATTTCTGGACAGAAAAAGAAATGAAAGAAGAGTGGGGGAGCAGGAAATTTTCCGAATATTACCGAAAAATAGAAAATGCCTGGCAGGAGACAGAGGGACAAGTTGTAATGTACGGCGAAGAACTGGCAAACACACCTTTTACCAGGCTGACAAACGGCAGTACAAGGGATGGGAAAGAAGTGCTGGGCAGCGAGGATTATCCTTATTTGAAAATCAAAGAATGTCCCCTCGATATTGAATCAAAAGACCAGATCAGGACAGTCACAACAGAGGACATGGACGCAGAAATAAAAGAAACGGATACGGCGGGCTATGTCACCAGTGTCCGAGTGGGAGAGGAGACTATGAGCGGCGAGGAATTTCGGGAGAAATATAAATTGGATTCCAGCTGCTTTATTCTCCAGAAGTATGATGGGAAAATGCGCATTACAACCCGGGGCATCGGCCATGGTCTTGGACTTAGCCAGTATACGGCAAATGAGATGGCGAAAGAGGAAA
>NZ_JAYAZJ010000069.1:0-13749 GCF_037273965.1 Claveliimonas sp.
GTAATAGAATGCATATCCACAACACTGTAAAAACACTCATATTCATCACTTAATGTCACCCAGTTCTTCAGTGCTCCCAGATAATTTCCCAAAGTAAGATTCCCTGTTGCCTGCATACCGCTGAACAACACTTTTTTATCGTTAATCATCTTTTTACCCTCCGTCTGCTACTTTTTCCAAGGTTCAACCTTGTCTTTATAATATACGGTATTTTCCGTCAAAATATGGAAACTGCCGTTCCTTTCCTCTACTTCCGTCACTGCACAGTTCTTATGTACTCCCTGCCCCCAGTATTTCGAAAGGGGTTCTTTTTTTATATAATTAAGCATACCTGCCAATGCAGCTCCATGGGTTGTAATGAGGATCGTGCTGTCTTTTAATGTGTCGTCTGACCCGATCCTTTCCAGGAACTTTCCCACTCTTTCCTTTACCTGTTTAAAATCCTCCCCGCCTTCCGGAGCTTCATACTCCTCCGGTCCGTCAAAAAAACGGTGGAAACTTTCCGGAAGCTCCCATCCTTCACTGGAACAGCATTTGCCCTCATACACGCCAAAAGCCATCTCCATGATCAGCGGTTCCTCTATCACCGGAACGTCCCGGCCCTTCAGAATAATTTCAGCTGTCTGCTTTGCCCGGCCAAGAGGACTCGTGAAACAAAGATCAAAGGGGATATCTTTCAGTCCCTTCCCTGTCTCCTCTGCAAGATGTATTCCGAACTCGTTGAGGGGAATGTCTACCTGCCCCTGTATTTTTCTCGCCCTGTTCCAATCTGTCTCGCCGTGGCGTACAAGATATAATTTCATGATTCATCGCCCATCCTTTCTGCAAGTCCAGTACCAGTATACCACACTGAATGGTTCTTTTCATAGAAATTTCAGGGAAAAAGTGTTACACTGAAAAAGGAATATGTTTGAGAAAGGATGAGACAAAAATGAAAAAAATTACCAGTTTTACCATAGACCACTGGAAACTGCAGCCCGGCGTATATGTGTCCCGAAAAGACAAAGCCGGCGACTGTACTGTCACCACCTTTGACCTTCGTATGACAAGCCCTAATGAAGAGCCGGTCATGAATACTGCAGAGGTACATACCATCGAACACTTAGGCGCCACCTTCCTTAGAAATGACGAAACATACGCTGACAAAGTCCTTTATTTCGGTCCTATGGGCTGCCGCACCGGTTTTTATCTGCTGCTGGCAGGCGATTATGAATCCAGGGATATCATCCCTCTTATACAGGCGCTTTTTGATTTTATTGCTGATTTTGAAGGTGAGGTTCCCGGTGCTTCCCCAAAAGACTGCGGGAACTATCTGGATATGAATCTTCCGATGGCCAGATATCTTGCCCGGAAATACCGTATGGAAGTCCTGGAAAATATATCCGATGACAGACTCGTATATCCTGAATAATTCATTGAAAAACGTCCATGTTTTGCAAAAGAGTTCCATTTACGGAACTCTTTTTAGTTAATAGGGAAAATCTTTCTTTAATACAACATTGCGGATATAAGCGTAGGTCCGCTCCTCTCCTTCCTCTGCCAGCATCTTCAGCAGGCTGTGGAGGAGAGCTGCTGTATCCGGATGGATCATCCGTCCCAGCCTGGCAGCTCCTCTTTCATAATAGGCCAGCGGATGTTCATCCCGGTAATTTTCCTTCTGATAAGTCTTCGAGGCAGCAATGCGGTCTACAAACATTTCCGCCACATAGCGCACCGGCATTTTCATCCCGATAATGCCGTCCTCTTTTTCCAGGCCATAGTCGATCCAATATTCATAATGATGCTTGTTTCTCCCTTTATGATGAAGCCACGCCAGGGAATAGCCCTTTTCTTCCCGCTCTGCATTATTGGGACTTCGGTTGCCCTGATAGTATTTACAGCCAACCAGAAATTCTACAGGGGAATATTTGGACATATCATGCAGCAGTCCCTGTCTGTATAATCCGATTTTAAAGCAGCCTCTCATTACGAGAATCTTGTGATGCGTTATTGTACAAAAATGCCCCCAGGCTTTCATCTCACATAATCTCCTGTCCGCAAAAGTAGTCTTGCATAATTATTTGCCGATAAACAGCGCGATCGTCCTTTCTTCCAGAACGGCTTCTCTCTGATTTTTCAGCACTTCCGGATCTTCAAGGACTCCTGTTTTGCTGTCCGCTGTCAGATACCACTTTTTCCCTTTTCCAAGCGCCGGGAGAGCAAAACTGTGCTCTACCCAATGCATGTTGTAAGCAACAAAACAATCCGTATCTTTTGCTGCAATACCGCAGTAATATACTCCAAGCTGGCGGCTGGATATTTCTGATGGCGTCTGCCATGCATATTCTCCATGATAAGACACATCAGGTACGCCGCAGCTGATCTGGTCCATGCCCCGAAGTTCCTCTTTCTGCCGAAGCGCCGGGTGACTGCGGCGAAGCGCGATCATCTCCTTTACAAATTCATGGAGAGCGCGGTTTTTCTCAAGTCTGCTCCAGTCCAGCCATCCCACCGGATTGTCCTGACAGTACACATTGTTGTTCCCCTTCTGAGTATTTCCAAATTCATCTCCTGCAAGAATACAGGGAATCCCCTGTGCAAGGAGAACAAGCATAAAAGCATTTCTCATCTGTCCTGCTCTTAGCGCCACGACCGCCCTCTTGCGGCTGGGTCCTTCTGCTCCGCAGTTCCAACTGTAATTGTAATCCGGTCCATCCTGGTTGTTTTCTCCATTTGCTTCATTGTGTTTTGCATCATAGGAAACCAGATCGTTCAGGGTAAATCCATTATGACCTGCAATATAATTATACATGCCTTCCGCCCCTGCAGGCCTTCGAAGCCAGTATATCACCTCTTCAATCATGCCCTCGTCCCCCTTCAGGAACCTTCGCATAACATTCTGAAAACCTGCCTGATGATGGAAAAGTTTCATTTTGCTTAAAAGCGGGTCAGCATAGCTCCCATCTGTCGGCGTTACATCCGGGTTCAAAATAAATCCGTCCACATGGTATTCCATCATATACCAGCGCAGACACTCCTCCATAAGGATTCTGGAAGTGCCGCCCTCGAAAGGCATTTCCAGTATTACCTCAATCCCGGCCTTGTGGCATTCCCGCACCATATCTTTTAATTCTGACGCCGGATCGTCTGATGCCGCATAAGCTCTTTTGGGAGCGAAATAAAATCCCGGTCCGTATCCCCAGTAATTTACATATTTTCCCAGCTGTTCAAACTCATATACCGGCATAAGATGGATCTGATTGATCCCCAGCTCAAGCAGATAAGGAATTTTTTCAATGACTCCCCGGAAAGTACCTTTATGGGCAACTTTTGAAGAGCTGTGTTTGGTAAATCCCCGCACATGGAGACTGTAGGCTACCACTTCATTGGCAGGAATACAGGGATGAAAATCCCCCTCCCAGTCATAGTGATCCTCATAAATTCCGGCACGAACCTCATGCTCCTGAAGCTCCCATTTGCGGCCAAACTCTTCTGTTCCCGCAAGGCTTCTGGCATAGGGGTCAACACAGACCTCCTCATCTATCAGATAATTATACTCATACTCCGAATATGCAAAATCAAAAAGCGACAGAAAACGTACACTTCCGACTCCGTCTTCTTCCGGCATTTCAAAAATGACAGAAGCCTCCCGTTCTCCTTTTTTGTAAAGGAGCAATCTGCATTCTTTTCCTTCCGGAACCTCTATTGCAAAATTAACGCTGTCTTTTCCCACACTCACGCCCAAAGGCAGCGGTTTCCCTTTTTCTCTTCTCATGTTCCGTCCTTCCTGCTGCTTCTACTGCCAGCCATCTGCTCCATACATTTCCACATTATCTTTCGTGATCATATCAATGATCTCTACATAATTTTCTTTTTCATATTCTTCGCCGTTCAAAATAGCAAGCCCTACTTCCACAGCCTTTTTCCCCATATTGATCGGAGACTGTGCCGCTGTACCTGCAATCTGTGTGTCTGATTTTTCCAGCTCTTTTTTGATATCAGGGGAACCGTCCACACCGTAAATAATTACATCCTCCATTCCAAGAAGGTTCACTGCTGTCTGCGCTCCTACCGCGATCTGATCATTTCCGCACATAATGGCTGTTACATCCGTATGTTCTTTGAGGATATTTTGTGCCACTTCCACTGACTTTTCAAATTTTCCGTCTGTATTTTCTCTTGCCACAATTTCAAAACCGACCTCCGCTTTTGAAATCGCCTCCTCAAATCCTGTAATTCTCTCATTAATAGAATTTTGTGTCGGGCATTCCAGTATCAGTACTTTGCCTCCGTCCGGACATTTCTCAATCAACGCCTCACCGCACATACGTCCGGCTGCTTCATTGTCAGATCCCACATAGGCATCTACATAATCCATTTCCTTAACCTGTGTATCTACATTGATAATGCGTACATCCGCTTCCTGAAGTTCCTGCAAAGAGGGAGTAATTTCCTCCCAATTTACCGGGCTTAAAAAAATGGCATCAATCCCTGCCTCGATCATCTCTGTGATCTGTGAAGCCTGTTTTTGGGCATCTCCTTCCGGGTCTTCGGTAATCAGTGTATTCCCTGAGCTTGTAACCGATTCGCGAATTGCGTTTTCCAGCGTAATAAAATAAGGATTCTCCATATTGATTCCGCTGAAACCAAATTTGTACCCTTCTTCTTCCGCCTCTTCCTCATCTGTTTCTTCTGTATCTTCTTCCTGAACCGGATTATCTTCCGGTGTGCCCACTTGCTTCTTACATCCGGACAACATCATAATTCCCATGACAACAAGTGCCAGAAGCACTTTTATCTTGCGGTTTTTCATATATCTGTTCCTCCTTGCGAATGATTCCAGTCACATATATTTTGTATTTTACTACATTTTTTGTATTTTTACCAGCCCCAGCCATTTCCCTCTCCTTTTCCTTTCTCTTTTCGCAACATAGATTTTACTTGCTTTTGTGCCGCCGCTCTGATAGAGTAAAAACAGAAAGAATAAAGGAGAGATTTTTGTATGGCTACAGAAAATATGGATGAAATTACTGTAACACTGACTCTGGATAACGATGAAGAGATTGAATGTGCTGTTCTGACTGTCTATGAAGCCGGCGGACGTCAATATATTGCCCTTCTTCCTCTGGATGAAAACGGCGAAAGCGAAGAAGGCGATGTATATCTTTACCGTTATATTGACACAGACCCGGAAAATCCGGATCTGGAAAATATTCTTGACGATGAAGAATATGAAATCGCGGCAGATGCATTTGACGAATGGCTGGACGAGCAGGAATTTGGCGAGGAAGAGGATCTTTAATGTCTGCTTTCTCCTTCTTTCAACAAAAGCTCTTCAACAAAACGGGAAGGACTTAGTTCCTTTCCGTTTTTCGTTTTTACATAACTGATCACCAGTTTTCTCTTTGCCCGTGTCATAGCCACATAAAACATCCGGCGCTCCTCCTCGATCTCTTCATCAAGTTTGGCTTTTCGGTAAGGAGTGACGCCTTCATTTCCTCCGATCACAAATACCGTATCAAATTCCAGGCCTTTTGCGCCGTGCATAGTCATAAGCGACACGCCCTGCTCCCCAGTTTGATCTTTTCTGCCTCTGCCCTTCTTCTCCTTTAACATTTGTCCGTAGTTCTCTATATAGAGAAACCACTCTTCAAAACTTTGAAATTCCTTGGATCTTTCCTGAATTTCATAGAGAATTTCAAAAAGATCTTCCTCCCGTATACGCCGGATTTTGGCATATTCTTTCAGATAATCGTCATAGCCGATCTTCTTTCTTATATATTGTATTGCCGCATAAGGGGTTTTGTTTTCCATCATCTTAACATCCCACTCAAACTGATCGATGCGGTCCTGCATCCACCCCTTGTCACAATAGAATTTCCTCATCTCCTCAAAATCCCCTCTGGAAGATTCCAGACATTCTCTGCTTAAGTAGCGTTTCGGACAGTTCATAATATCCAGAAAATATCTTCTCTCCCTGCTTCCGGAGGCCAGTTGCAGATAGCTTTTTATATTGCGGGCAATAAAGTGATCATAAATATTCTGGATATTTTCTTTCATTTCAAAGGGAATCTGGTATTCCGCCAGCATTTCCGCCAGGATCCTGGCATCCCGGTTCGTACGGAACAGTACTGCGATTTCTCTTGCCGGCACGCCCTGTTCCATCCTCTTTTTCACGCCCTCTATCACATACTTTCCTTCCTCTGTCACATCCAGGACTTCCTGCACATGGACGCACTCTCCTTTTCCCGCATGGGGTTTGATCTCCTTGGAAAATCTCTGTTCATTATGTCCGATCACTCGGAGGGCGCCGTTTAAAATATGAGCAGTGGAGCGGTAATTGACGTCCAGGAGAATCTGCCCGGCATCGGGATAGTCTCTGGAAAAACCAAGCATAATAGAAGGGTCCGCTCCCCGGAATTGATAGATCGACTGATCGTCATCTCCTACTACAAACAGGTTATTTTCAGGAAGCGCCAGCATCTTCAAAATTTCATACTGTATTTTATTGACATCCTGAAATTCATCTACCAGAATATACCGGAACCTGGCCTGCCATTTTTCAAGAATATCCGGTCTGGACTTAAAAAGCTCATGGCAGAGGATCAGCATATCGTCGAAATCGATCTTGCGCATTTCCTTTCTCTTCTTTTCATACATCTGGTAGATATCTGCAAATGCTCCCGGACATACGGACGCTTTATATGTCTGAATATCCAGCCCGTTATTTTTTACTTTTCCGATTTCTGTCAGAAGATCTCTGATAAAATCCTGTTCATCTTCCACTTCCAGCTTAAGATCCAGTTCCGGCAGAGCCAGAATCTGCCCCAAAAGTCTGCTGCTCTCTTCCCCGGTCAGAATATTTGCCGAAGTAAATCCATAAGCCCACCTTAGAATCCCGTAATAGATCCCATGAAATGTCCCGAATGTTACAGGAGGACAGACTCCTCCCATAAGACTTTTAAATCTGTTCTGCATTTCATAGGAAGCGTATCTGGTAAAAGTAATGACCAGAATTTCTTCTGGTCTTACTTTGTACCTTTTAATCAGATTTTCTATTCTTGCTGCAATGGTAAGAGTTTTCCCGGAACCGGGACCGGCAAGGACCATACATGGCCCCTGGAAATGACAGGCTGCTTTTTGCTGTGCCTTATTCAGATGCATTCCTTACCTCGTTTCTAACAATTCAATTCCCTTACGGATCCTGCACAGGGACTCTTCTTTGCCAAGTACTTCCATAATTTCTGTCGCTCCGCCAGGCGTATTCTGCTTGCCGGACACGGCAGTTCTCACCGGCCACATTACATAGCCGTTTTTGTAACCTTTTTCTTCAATATATTTTTTCAGGGTGGCATACAGGGCGTCATTGCTGTAATCATCCTGCGCTTCCAGGATCGGAAGAACTTCTTTTAAAACTTCCAGAGAAGTCTCTTCATTTGTTTTCATTTTCTTATGGCAGTACATTGCTGTGTCATATTCCGGCAATTCTTGGAAAAAGTCAATCTGGTCTTTGATATCAGGGAAGATTTCGATTCTGGTCTTTACAAGCGCCGCAATCTTCTTCAAATCATAATCTTTTGTGATCACTTCTTCAATATAAGGCTTTGCCATCTCATAAAACCTGTCTGCATCCATTGCTTTCAGATATTCGCCATTCATCCATTTCAGCTTTGTCATGTCAAACACAGCCGGTGACTTGCTCATATGATGATAGTCGAAGATTTTTACCAGCTCATCCAGAGAGAAGATTTCCTGTGTTCCCTCCGGACACCATCCCAGCAGAGCCACATAATTCACGATTGCTTCTGATACAAATCCCTGATCCAGAAGATCTTCATAAGAAGAATGGCCGCAGCGTTTACTCAGCTTTTTGTGGTTTTCATCCGTAATAAGCGGGCAATGCACATAAACCGGCACTTCCCATCCGAAAGCTTCGTAAATACGATTGTATTTCGGAGCAGAGGACAGATATTCATTTCCGCGGACTACATGGGTGATTCCCATCAGATGGTCATCCACTACGTTTGCAAAATTATAAGTCGGATATCCGTCCGATTTGATCAGAATCATATCATCCAGCTCTTCATTGGGCACTGTGATGTCCCCGTATATTTCATCATGAAAGGTTGTTGTCCCTTCTGTGGGCATGTTCATGCGGATCACATATGGCTTTCCTTCCTTCAGGTTCGCTTCAATCTCTTCCTTGCTCAGATGAAGGCAGTGTTTATCATAGACAACAATCTCTGTATTTCCGTCTTCTGACACTTTGCTCCTTAAAGACTCCAGGCGCTCTTTATCACAGAAACAGTAGTATGCATCTCCCTGCTCAATGAGCTGTTTGGCATATTTCATATAGATACCTGCAGCGTTTCTCTCGCTCTGCACATAAGGACCCACTCCTCCGTCTTTGTCTGGTCCCTCGTCATGTACAAGTCCGGTCTTTTCCAGAGTCCGGTAAATAATTTCAAGAGCCCCTTCCATAAAACGTTCCTGGTCTGTATCCTCGATCCGAAGCATAAAGCTTCCTCCCGCATGTTTCGCTATCAGATAAGCATATAATGCCGTCCTTAAATTTCCCACATGCATCCTTCCTGTAGGACTTGGTGCAAATCTTGTTCTTACTTTACTCATTGTTCTTCTCCATTTCTGTTATAATTTTATCCAGAGCATCATCCACTCTGCTGTTCCAGTATATATCTGCAAATTTATCTGAAAAATGCTGTTCTTTCGAGATCAGCAAAAGCTTATCTCCTTCATAGTAATCCAGAAGCTGTGTACAGAGATAACTTTTCAGGTTCGTACCAAGCACCAGCAGCACGTCGGCTTTCTGAATCTCCGTTGCAGCTCTTGTAATAACCTGATTATCCACCATTTCCCCAAACAGCCGCACATCCGGCCGAATAGCCTGTTTACATTTTTCACATAAAGGAATCTTCTCTCCATCCCTTACATACTCCATAGAATACTCCTGGCCGCAATGTGTACAATAATTGCGGTATACATTTCCATGAAGCTCAGTGACATTTTTACATCCTGCACGTGAGGGCAAATGGAAAATACGCCGGGTAATAATGGTCTGCAAAATCCCCATCTCCTCCAGCCTAGCCATCTCATAAAATCCTTTCCCCGGCGGTGTATCCAGAGCCGAAAGGATTTCTTTTCTGTAGAAATCGTAAAACTGCGGTTTACGCGTCGAAAAAAAGGAACTGGAAAAGATCTCTTCTGTTGAATATCCGTACTTCTGTTCAATATCGTAGGACTCTCCCCCGTCACGAATTGCAGGATATCCGCTTTCCACAAGCATTCCAAAACCGCTTAATGCCACTGTGTACCTGCTTTTCTTCAGTATCTGACAGATGATTTCCGTTATATCTGACATACCTATTCGCCTCCTCTTTCAGGCTGTGTATTATGCTTTTCATAATCAGTATAACACATGTGAATTATGGTAATCAACTATTCTGAATCTTTCTCTTGTGGATCCGGCGGCTCCTCCAGTAATCCGGGCGGAAAAATTCTCTGGGAATAGAGACAATGCAGACAATGCCAAGTACTATGGCAAAAGCCACTTTTATCGCTCCAATCCCACGCTGTGCAGCCTCTCCCAGCTGATTCATGACAAGGTAGTAGGCAGTATAATAAACGCCCGCTCCGGGCACCAGAGGAAAAATGCCGGAGATCAGAAAAACAGTGATCGGGCACTTCATCCGCACTGTCAGCATTCTCGATATCAGAACTACCACCAGTGTTCCCAAAAAAGAAGCAATGGCTGCCGAGGTTAAATTGACTGTCAGACAGTATACGATCCATCCCATTGTACCGGTAATGCCGCAGCTTAAATAAAACCGTTTCGGCACGTTAAACAGAACGGAAAAAGCAATAGTTCCAAAAAAGGGGCATATCAGATTTGCCACAATGTACTCTATCATCCAAGAACACCTCCCGCCATATTTGCATAAATCCCAAGTGTGATCCCCACGCCGATCGCTATATATACAAACACAAGAAGCGCATCGATCATCCGCACTGTCCCCGACAGGAAATCACTGTCCGCTATATCACGGATTGCATTGACAAATCCCATTCCGGGCACTAAAGGCATAATAGATGCAATGATGATCCCGTCTCTTTGAAGCGGAACAGGGGCAATCTGCAGTGCCACAAGACCGAGAGTTGTCAGCAGCACGCCGCCTGTAATATTTACGATAATTTTGGACATATGATGCTTTTTCGCGGTCAGCACCCAAATATACAGAATACATCCTATCAAAAATGCTACAAAGCTCTCCGGGACTCCTGCTCCCAAAAGATACCCGAAGCATCCGCTGCCTATACCGGCAGAAAGGACCTGAAAATAGCTTCTTTTGGGCGGTATTTTTTCAATTTCCGCAAGCCGCTCAAACGCCTCATCCAATCCCACCATGCCGGCGGCAATCTCCCTGGATAAATCGTTCACTTCAGCTACAATTCCCAGATGAGCGGCAGAAAGCGGTATATGTTTTACCTTTGTGTAGGAATCACCATCTCCGATTTTAACACTGATGATAATTGCATGGCTCATGGTAAATGTATCTACATCATTGACATGGAATCTCTTACAGATATGCTGGATCGTTTCTTCCACACGAAAAATCTCTCCGCCGTTTTTCAAAAGGATCCTTCCCGCCTCCAAAGCCAGATCCATAACCCGCTTCGGATCCGATTCCTTAGCCAGATCCTTCTTCAGGTAAACCATGTCTGTCAGCAGCACACCATCTTCATAAATTTCTTCCCGGTAATTTTCCGTAAAAAATCCCGGCACGATATGAGAAGGAGTAAAACCGCAGTGTTCATAAAAGCCAATCGTCTTTTTGCTGTTTCCCGTTCCCACATACATGGTAGAGCATTGGAAACTGTACTTCTCGCACACATAGTGAAGCAGGGCCTTCCCGTATCCTCTGCCCTGCGCCTTTTCTCTCGTAGCAATATTTTTTAATTCACAGCTCCCTGCTTTGTTCATGGTAACAACGCAGACTGACTGCACTTCACCTTCTTCGTCATATAACGCAAACATATCCCCAGCGTCCAGATATTTCTCTATCATGTCCTCCTGGGGATCTGCCAGTAATAATAGATCCAAAAATGCCTTTTTATTTTCTGTAATCTGATGAATCCTCATATTTTTGATTCCTCGGTTATAATATTAACAGCTGTATCTTGCTTATTATAGCACTATCCGGGGAAAAATTACAGATATTTTTTTTATCTTCCTGCCGGCCGTAAAATAAGACTTCCGTCTGTCCTGCTGTATAAAAGCCCTTCTCTGCTCTCATATACCGGATTATCTGAATCCACTTCAATATAAAACAGCAGAGGCAGGTTTTCCAGAGTTCCAGGTTCAATGTCAGTAATTCCGGCAGGAACATAAATTTCAAATATCTCTTCTGCAAATCCATCTAAGGATCCTGCCCTGATTCCGACACATCCTTCTCTATCCGGCAAAACAAGCAGCCCATCTGTAATCCTATTTCCTTCTCCTGTATAACTTGTAATATATCCTGCGTCATCACAGAGAAATCCCGTATATTCTTTCCATCCTGCATATAATTCCAGCTCTGTCTCTCCCCTTTTGGCTCTCTCAAAAGGAATCGTACACGCCTCATCTCTATACCATCCGACAAATTCTTTTCCGGGACGGACAGGAACTGCCGTCTCTTCCAGCATATAATCTGTCAGATATACCATATCTGTCGTACAACTTCCTCCATTTCCGTTCAAATGGACTTTATAATCCACAACACCAAAGGGAATCTCTGCTTTACAGCCTTTGTACTCCACAGAAATTTTATAATTCCCTGCTTTTCCTGTATCGGGAATTTTCACTGCCGCATCCTCCGGCATAATCTTCCCGCCCCGATACATTAAAGTGATATCCGACAGTTCCACTGTACTGCCCACGCAGTAATCCATGGGAAGAGAACCATCAAATGTCAGCGCATATTCTCCTCCTGCTGTATCGGAAGATTCCTTATCCGCTGCCGGAACTGTTATTACTTCTTTTACCCCTGACGCTCCTTCTGATATAACGGCAGGTGCCGCCATTTCTATAGAAAGTTTCCGACCCGGGTTTTCTGTCTCATTCAAAGCTGTATTTTCTTTTTCCTCCAAAACTGCTTTTGCCAAAACAATTCGATTTTCCATCAATTTTAAAATACTGTGTGCTTCTTCTGTCACTTCACTGCCGACTCCGGGATACCGTCCGACGCTTTCTCTGGCTGTTTCCAGGCCAAAGCTTTCTCCTGTTCCCGGGTTCATTGCCTCCTCCTTAGACACTACAGATGCTGTAATCCATACTGAAGCCGCCACCAGTACGCCTTTTAACACCCTTGTCATCACCGGCTTAAAATCCAGCCCCAATGACCCCTCATTTATTAACGCTATTGTTTCTGTTCTCATATCCTCTATTATATAATTCCACAATTTTCCAAACAATATAAGGCGCAGAAAAAGGAAGTGGCATCTCGGCACACCGGCTGCCACTTCCCTGTACTGAACTTTAGTTAATATAACCTGCTTTTTTCAGCTCTTCTGCTGCTTTTTCATAATTTGCATCTGACACGAGGATAATAGGACCTGTACATCCCATTCCACTCTCTGCGTAAATGCCAAGCTTCCACAGAACTTTCACCCCGTCTTCCAGATCCATGATCTCAATTCCTGCAATCTGTGAAGTTACCGGTTCTTTCGGCGGTGCTTTTACTTCTTCCTCTTCCGCTGCCGGTTTTGCTGCCGCTTTTCTGGCATTCAGGATATCCTTCAGCCCGGCCTTATTGGCTGCTGCAAACTCTTTCTTTGCAACATCAAATACCTTTCCGCGGATCAGCTCTGCTGCATACCGGATAGCCCCCGTGATGAGAGGTGCTCCGGACGCCCTGGAAATGATCATAACAAGCTGATCATACCCTTCCCCGATACCAGGGCCATAGCCATAACCGGTTGCTTCAAAGCTTCCTCCTGTCGTAAAGGATGACAGCATTTTAATCAGAATATTTCCGGACAGCGAATCACATACCATAATATCCGGGGAGCCCTGCAGCACGTCATTCCCGCGCATTACGCAGCCTCCATCTGCCCTTGCTGATTCTGCAAATGAGATATCATACCCATTTTCCTTCAGCTGCTTCAACGCAATTTCTGTCTGACGTGCCCCATCCACGTTCAGAATACCTACGGTCGGATTGCTCTTCCCGCATGCTTTTGCAGCAATAATTCCATAAATCGCATTTTTGATCATTCCTTCCACGCGGTCTGCGCTGGAAGTACCTGTCGTTGTAGCGACAAACATTTCTTTTCCCTTTGCCGGTGTCACAGCGCGTCCCACTGTAGAAACTCCGATCGGGAATGGAAAATGCATTGTTACTGCACCGTCCACTTCCTTATTTTTCAGAAGTTCTTCCATCTTTTTGTGGCCTTCTTCTTCATCAGCCACCTTTACCGTGGTTACCCCTTCTGCCTCCAGAGTACCAATGTAGTATACATCTATGCCCTCTTTTGCCGCAGCAACGGCAGCTTCCATTGCATTTTCTTCCCCATGCTCACTGCCCATACCTGTCAGAGCAATCTTCGGCTTTTTCCCAAAGCTTCCGGTCTCCAGACCCTCTGCCATTTCCATAAAGGTGGAGGCAATCATTTTTTCAATACTATTTGCCATTTTCTCCACTCCTTTACTCTGCCATTAATGTTGCTGCAAAATCCTTCATCGCTTTTGCGATCAGTCCTTTTACTTCCTCT
>NZ_JAYAZJ010000070.1:0-24200 GCF_037273965.1 Claveliimonas sp.
GATTTATAGAGAAGCAAAAAAGAAAAAAATCAGAAATAACTTTTTCAATTAACGGTGAGCTGTTAAAGAAGGATTACTATTCCAGCCGCTGTTTCGGAGCAGGACAGATGGAAGAGATGTGTCAGTATTTTATGGAGAGAAGTAAAATGCCGACGGTTATGATCCGACTGCCTTATCTGGCTGACCGTATCAATGACAAAAATTTCCTGGGACACATTTTCCGCAGCATGTATGAAGAGGAAAAAGTGATGCTTCCTTACCACAGGGAGGATCCGCTTAATTTCCTTACGCTGGACGATCTGGTGGAGCTGATGTTCCAGCTGACAGAAGAAACAGAGGATGACAGTGGCATTTATTATGCGGTAAGCGGATATCATTATACTTATGGCGACCTGGAAGATATGTTGAAAATTGCGGTCCCGGATGCAAAAATCGTATACGAGAACTATCCGTTTGTGGCAGAAATACCGTCTTATCCAAAAGAGCTGAGGAGAAAATACGGGTTTATCCCTATGGATAACGCGATGGAAAATATAGGTACATATTACAGAACCTTTGTCAATGAAGTCATGACACAGAAATCCGGACTTGCAGGAAAGATCATGTCTCTTTTTGCCAGGGCAGGAAAAGGTGCTCTTAAATATGTAGAGCTCGTGCTGGTATTTATCATTGCGGAAATTATCAGTCATTACACATCAGAATCAATCTATTTTAAATTTGTAGACGTAAGACTTTTCTATATTATCATCATGGGAACAATTTATGGAATGCGCACAGGTCTTGTGGCAGCAGTTCTGGAATGTCTGGTACTGATACGGGAATATGCGCTTATGGGAATGAATGGAACCATTCTCTTCTATAATATTGAAAACTGGATTCCATTTGTTGTTTATCTGATGGCGGGTTCCATTACCGGCTATATTTCCAATAAAAAAGACGATGCGCTGGCATTTGTGCGAAGAGAATATTCCCTGCTGCGGGACAAATATCTGTTTTTAAGTGATGTTTACCACGGGGCTGTGGAAAATAAAGGAGAGTATAAAAAACAGATTCTGGGATTTAAGGACAGTTTTGGCAAAATTTTTGATGCAGTGCAGAAACTGGACAGTGAATATCCGGAGCGGATCTTTTTTGAAGGAGTTAAGGTACTCGAAGATATTCTGGAAAACCATACAATTGCTATTTATACATTAGATTCCTGGCAGAAATTCGGCCGTCTGGCGGTATGTTCCAACAGTTTGCTGACAAAGCTGACAAAATCTATTCGTATTGAAGATTACAGCCAGCTGTATGACACGGTGAAAAAAGGGCAGGTGTGGAAGAATACAGATATGGTTCCCGGAATGCCCATGTATGCATGCGGAATTTTCAAAGAAGGAACGATGGTACTCCTTATTACAATTCAGGAGGCGGATGTAGAACAGTATGGTATGCATTATATGAATATTTTCCAGATTATGTGCGGACTGGTGCAGACGTCTTTCCTAAGAGCGTTGGAATATGAAGAGCTGGCAGAAAGCAAGATGTATGATCCAAGGACGCATATTGCTTATCCGGAAAGGCTCCGCCAGCTTTTGGAAGTGCAGGAATCCATGAAAGAGGCCGGTGTGGCGGATCATGTGCTGATCCGGTTTAAAGACAAAGATAAAGAAAGAGTCAGCGATCAGTTATCCGGTATGATACGTGCCAGCGATGTATTGGGAACGGATGAAGATGGCAATATTTATCTTCTGCTTGTGCAGATGAACCGGGAGAATTTTCGTATTGTAGGAGACCGTTTAAACGGAAAAGGCATGAAATATCAGATTGTGGAAGCGGTCGGATAAAGGATGGGAGAATCTGTGATAATTATATTTTTAATCATTCATATCATTCTGTGTATCCTCGTATATCTTCTTATGAGGATATCGCTTTTAAAAGCGCCGCGGCAGTTTATGCCGATCGTATGTCTGGTTCCCCTGTGGGGGCTTTTGGCACTCCTTTTTCTGGAGATACGGACCAGAGGACGGCAGGATATATATGAAGAAGTGGGAATTGAAAAACTGAAGATCAATGATGCGATCCACCGAAGCATCCTGATGGAAGAAGATCCTATCGAAGATCGGGTCGTACCTCTGGAGGAAGCGCTTCTTATCAATGATCCTCTCACCAGACGAGAGCTGATGATGGAAGTCATGTATGCCAATCCCGATGACTATGTAAAGCAGCTGAAAGAAGCCCGAACAAATGATGATACAGAGGTTGTTCATTATGCGGTCACAGCTCTTGCAGAGCTGCAGAAGGAATACGATCTTCAGTTTCAGGAGCTGGACTGGGAATTGGAAAATGATCCGGACAATGACGACATTACAGACCGTTATCTGAAGCTTTTAGATCAGTATCTGGAAAGCGGAATTGCGGAGGGAAATGAAAGGATCTTAAAACTTCGCTCTTACAGCGGCATGCTGGAGAAAAAGCTTAAGAATCATCCTGACCGTCTGCCTCTGTGGAGAGAAAAAGCGGTTACCGATTTAAGGATTGGAGAATATGATGAAGCCCGTCAGGAAATTGAGCATATCATGCGGGAATGGGACAGAAATGAAGCGGGTTATCTGCTGATGATACAATACTATTCTGCGGTACAGAGCCGCAGGGGGATTGAACAGATATTAGAGACAATTACCAGAAAAAATATTTATCTCACGCCGGAGGGAAGGAGTCAGATCAGGTTCTGGCAGGAAGAAGGAAGGAATAGCATTTGAAAAGAAGAAAGCGGCAAAAGGGAGGCATTTTCCGTTTCCGAAAACTGCAGACAGTGATTGTAGTCTTTTTATTGCTGGTAGGCGTGCTGTGCTTTGTGCAGTGGAATGTCCCTTATGAGGAACAGGAAAGAGAGCTGGAACCTGTAGAACAGGACAGCCTTGATCTGGTGACTTTGGACCAGGATCCGGAGTGCCTTATTATCTGGGAAGATGATGATACGGGCAGACAGGGACTGGAGCTTATGGAAGATATCTTAAGCCAGATGAGAATTCCCTATGAAACAGTGCAGGGGGAAGAGGCGAACCGGCATGACCTGGAAGATTATGAGACTGTTGTTCTGTCGGTGACTCGCTGGAATATTTTGGATGAGACACTTCTGAAGCTTCGGGACTGGCTGGAAGGAGGGGGAAGTCTGATGGCCCTCTATCCCCCGGAGATCAACGGAAGCTTTCAGGTATTTGCAAAAGACTTCGGAATTGAAAGACTGGGAAATGACTACGTCGTAACGTCCGGTCTTCGGATGACCCGGCCCTTTATGATAGGCGGGGACAAGGAATACGTAATTACGGATCCCTTTGAGTCATCCCTGTCAGTATCCCTGGATGATAACGCAGAGGTCTATATGGAATCTACAGATGAAAATCTGGTTCCTCTGATCTGGAAGACAAAGCAGGGAGAAGGAGAGGCTGTATTCTGCAATATCGGAATTGTGGAAAAGGCATACCGGGGGTTCTACTCCACAGCTTACAGCCTGCTGGAAGAAACATGCGCATGGCCGGTGATCAACGGTTCTACGTTTTATATTGATGATTTCCCATCTCCGGTTCCCGGAGGGGAGAGCAAATATATTAAGCGGGATTACGGGATGACGATCTCGGAATTTTATACACAGGTATGGTGGAATGATGTATATAATCTGGCGGAGGAATACGGCATCCGCTACACAGGACTTGTGATCGAGCAGTATTCTGACGATGTGGAGCAGCCCTATGAGCGCAATAATGATACACAGCGCTACCGATATTTTGGAAATATGCTTCTTGATCAGGGAGGGGAGATCGGCTTCCATGGGTACAATCACATGCCGCTGTGTCTTCTTGGATTCGATTACGGAGACGGATATGAGTCCTACCGGCTGTGGCACAGTTATGAGGATATGCTGGCCTCTATCCAGGAGCTGAAAAGCTTCTGTGAAGAGATGTTCCCTAAAGAGAAGTTCCAGGTTTATGTCCCGCCCTCCAATATCCTTTCCGAGGAAGGCAGAACCATGCTGAAGGAGGATGTGGACGGGATCAAGGCCGTTGCCAGTGTCTATATCGGCGGATTGGACGAAGTGGCATACGAACAGGAATTTGAGGTGGCGGAGGACGGGA
Organism: Claveliimonas sp.; assembly: GCF_037273965.1. Taxonomy (NCBI): domain Bacteria; kingdom Bacillati; phylum Bacillota; class Clostridia; order Lachnospirales; family Lachnospiraceae; genus Claveliimonas; species Claveliimonas sp. The sequence goes on from NZ_JAYAZJ010000070.1 coordinate 4,116, forward strand.
TGATCGAGACGCCCCGTATCATATCTGGATATATTATGGATGATTATACCCAGCTTATAGCATTCTCGGAACTGAATTTCCACTATGTAAACACTCATTTCCAGCATCCGGACGATACCCTGGACGAGGACAGGGGAGCGGCTCTTGGATGGGAGGAAATGTATCAAAGGATCTCAGACTATACCGAATGGCTGTATACATCGGCGTCGGACATCCGCAATCTGACCGGCAGCGAACTGGCGGCGGCAGTGCAGATTTACGACAATCTGGAAGTGGAACGGGACTATACAGACGGAAGATTAAAACTTCATCTGGCAAATTTCAGGGATGAAGCCTGGCTTATGGTCCGGATCAATGAGGGAACGCCGGGAGAAGTGACAGGAGGGAGTCTTACGGAAGTGGCAGAAGGACTTTATCTTCTGGAAGCACAGGATGATGAGATAGAAATTGTAATTGGACAGTAAGGAAGACAGAAGGGTACAGAGAAAGGAAGCAGGATGAACAAAAAGCAGAAACGCTATATTTCGGTTATTATTGTATTAATTGTATTTATATTGATTGCGGTTGCTCTGCTTGGACAGTATGGCTGGATGGTGACAAGGACAGGAGGCGGGGAATCCGGCCTTTCCATTCTGGAGGATAACAGTTTTACAAAACTTGGTTACAGTGGAGAGGAAACGCAGGAGGAGAATCCGGACTGCCTCTACCTGTGGGACAGTACAGATGAAAATTCTGCCGTCTTTTATGATCAGATGACGCAGATCCTCCACGACATGAAGGTAGAGTATACTGAGACAGATCTTAGCAAGGAAGAGATGCCGGATCCTGATCAATACCAGATTGTCATTACGGGATTTACAAACTTTCAGGAACACAGCAGTGTCATACTGGAAGTGGTAAGCTGGATGGAGAAAGGCGGCAACCTTCTGATGCCGCAGGTTCCGGAAACCGGCAGTGTGTACAGTTTTGTGAGTCCGAGGATCGGTGTGGAAAACCTGGGCGCCGACTACTATGAAGTCAGTGGAATCCGGATCACAGATGATTTTATGATTACCGGAGAACAGACAGAGTATGCCATCGAATATCCTTATCAGTCCGCGCTTACGGTCTCCCTTGGAGAATCCAGCGAAGTTCATATGGTGTCGGCGGATGAAAGAGAAGTGCCCCTTTTGTGGGAGACGGACCGCAGGGAAGGGCATGTGGTTGTTGTGAACCTGGGGCATTACGAAAAAAGCTGCAGAGGAATTTACGCGGCAGCTTACAGTCTTCTGTCAGAGTACTGTGTATGGCCTGTTATTAACAGTTCGGCGTTTTATATAGATGGTTTTCCTTTCCCCCTTCCAAGAGAAAAGAACTCCTACATTACAGAGGAGTACGGGGACAATATGGATATGTATTCTTTTTATGTCAGAGAATGGTGGAGCGATCTTATTAATCTGGCAGACGAGTACGGCATTGCCTATACAGGGACCATTCAGGAGAATAACGACAATGATGTGGAGGAGCCTTTTGAGTCCAAAGCGTCCTCCAACCGGTACCAGTATTTTACTTCTACTTTAATGGAAATCGGCGGAGAGCTGGGCCTTTTCGGATATAATCAGCAGCCTCTTTGCCTGGAAACCAGCGACATTGGGACCCAGGAGGAAACAGAAGAGGAGACCGGGGAGGAGACGGAAGAGCTGGATTATGAGAAAGATCTTGGACTGAGGTACTGGAACAATAAATCCGATATGGCAGCAGGTCTTAAGGAAGTAGAAGAATTTCAGAAGGAGATCATTGACAGTGAGACGATGCAGGTCTATACGCCTCCTTCCAATATCTGGTCAGAGGACGGACTGGATGCGATAAAAGATACTCTGCCGGATATTGCAGCCGTGGCGGCGGACTATTTCAGCGGCGGATATGCGAAGGAGCAGGAATACGAAGTAGACGAAGACGGGATGATCATGACGCCCCGCATAACATCCGGAGGAGAAATTAGCGAAGATATGAAACTGAGCGCTTTTTCGGAGCTGAATTTTCACTATGTGGTTTCCCATTCTATCTCTCCTACAGATGTGCTGAATCCGGATGCGGGAGCTGATCTTGGCTGGCCTGCCATGGTGGAAAATCTGAACGATTATGAAAAATGGCAGGAAGAGGCGGCGCCGGACATCCGACGGATGACAGGATCTGAAATGGCAGGCGCAGTGCAGAGATTTTATTATTTAGGATCAGAAGAGATCGAGACAAAAGACGGTCTGGAAATCCAGCTGTCGAATTTTCAGGATGAAGCCTGGATGATGATCCGTTTTAACGAGTGGACACCGGATGAAGAGTCGGTGAAAGGCGGAAGCCTGACGAAGCTGAGCGGGAATCTGTATCTTCTGGAAGCAGAGCAGGATACGGTTACGATTCAAAGAAAGGATGCAAAATGAGGATCTGTGTAATACTGGAAGGGTGCTATCCCTATGTAACAGGAGGGGTATCTACCTGGGTTCACCAATATATGAAGGCCATGCCCCAGCATGAATTTGTAGTTTGGGCGGTAGGCGCTGATTCCAAAGATCAGGGAAAGTTTAAATATGAGCTTCCTGACAATGTTGTAGAGATCAGGGAAATCTTTTTAAATGACGCTCTTACCATGCCTTTTGTAAAAGAAAAATACAAGTTTAAAGAAGAGGAGCTGGAAGCGCTCCGGGAATTTGTAAACTGCAGGGAGCCTGACTGGGAAACTTTGTTCCGCATGTATCATGACAATAAGGTATCTCCGGTGGCGTTTTTGATGAGTGAGGATTTCCTGGAAATCCTTATGAAAATCTGTCATGAAGAATACCCTTATACCAGTTTTTCGGATCTTTTTCATACAGTCAGATCTATGCTTCTTCCGGTGCTCTATATTTTGCAGTCGGATGTGCCCAAGGCGGATATTTATCATGCCATTGCCACAGGTTACAGCGGAGTGCTTGCGAGGCTTGGAAGTTATGTCAATGGTGTGCCTTATGAGATTACAGAGCACGGAATCTATACCCGGGAGAGAGAGGAAGAGATCATCCGTGCAAAATGGGTTATACCGGCATTTAAAAGATTTTGGGTGCGTTTTTTCTATATGTTGTCGGGTGCGGCATATGGCAAGGCTTCTATGATCACCAGTCTCTTTGATAAAGCAAGGGAAACACAGATTGAGATGGGATGCGTCCCGGAGCTTTGCAGATACATTACCAATGGGATTCATTACGAGAGGTTTTCCTCCATGAGGCCGAAAAAGGATAATGGATATGTAGATATTGGGGCGGTTCTTCGGATTTCCCCGATTAAAGATGTTAAGACCCTTCTCTATGCATTTGCGGATCTGCGAAGCAGGATTTCGAATGTGAGACTTTATATTGCAGGACCCGAGGACGATGAAGAGTATGCGAAAGAGTGTTATGACCTGAAGGAACAGCTGGGACTTGCCGATGCATATTTCCTTGGGACAGTCAATATTCTGGAATATATGGAAAAATTTGATTTTACCGTCCTTAGCAGTATTTCAGAAGGACAGCCGCTGGCTGTTCTGGAATCGTTCGCTGCAGGAAGACCCTGCGTTGTAACAGATGTGGGATGCTGCAAACAGCTGATAAACGGGATGGAGGGAGACGACCTGGGAGTGGCGGGCTACTGCGTGCCGCCCATGTACAGGGAAGCGCTCTGTGATGCACTGGAAATGATGTGTACCCATACAGAGGAACGTTATCAGATGGGACAGATCGGGAGAAAGAGGGTAGAAAAATATTTTCGGCATGAAGATATGATACGCAACTATCAGGAAGCATATGATGAGGTGTTTAGAAGATGGCAGGAATCGGTTTCAGCTTAAAAAGATTATTCAGTAAACGAGGATTCTTCTCGCTTTGCAGGGCATACGGATATGCGGGAATTATTTGTGCAGGGCCTATGATCCTGGGTGTTATCATGCTGGCGGGTGTCAGTCTGACAGCCAGGCTGGCAGGAATGGAAGCCCATGACAGGGAATTGATGAACTGTATGCTTACTTACAGTCTGTTAGTTTCCCTTAGTATCACCAGCTGGTTCAACATGGTTACGACCCGCTATGTATCTGACATGCTCTATGAGGAGAAGCTGGATAAGGTTATGCCTTCTCTTTACGGAAGCTGTTCTATTATGCTTGTGGCAGGAGCCGTTCTCTACGGGATATTCCTTCTGTTTTCAGGAGTGCCCCTGATCTATCAGATTCTGTGTCTGTGGTTTTCGCTTATTTTGATCGTAGTGTGGATGGAAATCGTTTACCTGACGGCTCTTAAGGACTATAAAGGAATCGTGCTTGCATTTACTATTTCCCTGATGCTGGGTTTCCTTTGTGCCCTTATCCTTGTCGTTATCGGATGGGTCAGCATTGTGAGCCTGATGTTATGTATTATTATCGCTTACGGTACGCTGATGGTGTGGTATTATAAGCTGCTTCTTGATTATTTTCCCAAAGGTGAGGGAAGCAAGTATACATTCCTGCGCTGGTTTGACCGTTATAAATCCCTTGCTTTTACAGGAGGCTTTATCAATATCGGGCTGTTTGCCCATCTTGTGATCATGTATTTCGGACCTTTGCAGATCCAGGTTGAGGGGCTGTTTTACGGGGCACCGGCACATGATGTTCCGGCGCTGTTTGCGTTTTTCTCCATTTTGATCACGACCATTAATTTTGTGACTTCTGTGGAAGTCCGTTTTTATCCGTCTTATCGGAATTATTACAGTCTGTTCAATGACAACGGCTCTATCAGGGATATTGAACAGGCAGAAACGGAGATGCTGACCATTCTGAAGCAGGAATTGACTTTCAGCGGACATAAGCAGCTTATTTCAACGATTCTGTTCGTTGTATTCGGGAGTTATTTATTGGAGTGGCTCTCACTTGGATTTACGGATACATCTATTGGAATTTTCCGGTTTTTGTGTACAGGATATGGAATTTATGCGATCAGTAATTCCATTATGCTGATCCTCCTCTATTTTGAGGACTACACAGGGGCGCTTCTTGGCACGATGGCCTTTGCTGCAGTCAGCGTGGTTGCCACGATCCTGCAGATTTTATTTGGCTCTGTCAACTTCTTTGGCCTGGGCTTTCTGCTGGGCGGTATTGTATTTTACTTTATTGTCTGGCTGAGGCTGGAATGGTATACAAGGAGGCTACCCTATTTCCTCCTGTGCAGGAAGGCTTTTGTACCGAACATGGAAAAAGGATTTTTTGCAAGGCTGTGTGATCGCCTGGATGCCAGAGATGAGAAGAAGGCCAATGCACCCAAGGAAAAGTGGAAAAAGAAACGGCGGAAAATGGCGGGAGCAGCCATGCTTGCCCTTGTGTTTCTCCTGAATGGCTGCAGTGCAGATACGGGTGCCGTTTCCGGCAGCACCGGAAGCGATGTAGAAGCGGCAGCGGAAGATACCCAGGAGACAAAAGGAGATCCGGTAGAAAAGGAAGAGCTGGAAGAATCCGAGGAGACTCTTCAGGATAATAAGGCAGTATATGCGGATGATGATGAGACTTCTGTGGTAACCATGTATCTGACAGTATCGGAAGGAAATGCGGCGGACAATACAAATCACACATGGACAGAGATCAACAGTCTGGATGCTTATTATTATGAAGACAATAATCTGGACCGCTACAATTGTGAAGCCCTCCTTCAGATCGGGGATGAGTTCGGAAATGGTGAGACTTCGCCGAACGCTACAGTGCAGATACGGGGACAGACTTCCTCTAAAAACGAACAGAAAAACTATAAGATCCGCATCAAAGACGGCATGGGAGAGTGGAGAGGACAGAGAACCATTGCGCTCAACAAGCATGTGAGCGATGTTTTTCGGTTCAGAAATAAGCTTGCCTATGACCTGATGAAGGATATTCCCCAGATGATGAGCGCCAGAACTCAGTTTGTGCACCTTTATGTGAAGGATACTACAGAAGGCGGAAATGGCACGTTTACAGACTACGGACTGTATACGCAGGTAGAACAGATTAATAAAACGTATTTAAAAAATCATGGACTGGACAACAAAGGACATTTATATAAAATTAATTTCTTTGAGTGGTATCAATATGATGAACTGAAGCTGAAAACAGATGAGGACTACGATGAGAAAGCCTTCGAGGAATATTTGGAGGTCAAGGGGAACGACGATCACACAAAGCTTTTGGAATTGCTGGAAAAGGTCAATGATTACTCGATTCCGATAGAAGAAATTGTGGAACAGCATTTTGATATGGATAATATTTGCTATTGGATGGCGTTTCACATCCTGATCGGAAACTATGATGTGGGTTCGCGAAACTTCTATATTTACAGTCCTCAAAATTCTGACAAATGGTATTTTATTTCCTGGGATAATGATGCGTCTTTTGCAAGGAATTATTACAGGATGGAAAATTATTCACAAGGACTTTCCTGGGAGAGTGGATTAAGCCAGTTCCTGCACGGAGTTTTATTTAACCGTATTTTCCAGGAGGATGAATACCGGGATATGCTGACAAATGCGGTAGAAGATCTTAGAGAAAACTACCTGACGGCGGACAAAGTGGGGAACATGGCAGCACAGTATAGTGCGGTGGTGAAACCCTATCTTTACAGCAGTCCGGATGTGGAATATGCAAGAGAGGATGATCCGGCTGTTTATGACCAGCTGGTATCTTCCCTGGCAGGAGAATTGGAAGAAAACTATCAGAACTATCTCCAAAGTCTGGAAAAACCATGGCCATTCTTTGTGGGCACTCCGACAGTGGAGGATGGAAAAATTAATGTATTGTGGGAGACTGCCTATGATACAGATGGAGAAGATATTACTTACCGTGTAGTGCTGGCTCGGGACTGTGACTATACGGATGTGATCTATCAGGCGGATGGTCTGCAGCTTCCGGAGGTCAGCTTTGACATGCTTCCGGCCGGACAGTATTATCTGAAGGTGCAGGCGGTCAATGAGTCCGGTTATGTGCAGGACTGCTATGACTATTACTCCCGGGAAGATGGAGGAGGAAAAGCGTACGGAACGAAAGCATTTGTGGTGCAGGCTGACGGGACGATTACAGATGTAGTAGAAGAAGAGTAGAAAAGCTGCGGTACAAGGAGGAAGAATATGAGAAAAAAGACAGGGCAAATCCTAAGCCTGCTGCTTTTGCCGGCGCTGCTTGCCGGATGCGCCGCCGGCAGCGGCGACAGCGGGACACTGGTAAGCGCCGATGAAACGTATGAAACGACGGGACAGAGTTCTTCAGATTATGAGCTTCAGGATAATAAGTCGTTATATGAGGAAGAAAATAATGAAGTCGTGACCATGTATCTGACAGTAGGGCAGGGAAATGAAGAAGATGATACAGATCATACCTGGACAGAGATCAACAGTTATCCTTTGTCTTACTATGAGGAACATTCCATTACTCCATACAAATGTGAGGCTGTGCTTCAGGTCGGCGATGAAGCCGGCCCGGTGGAAGGAGAATTCGGCTACAGTGACCGGACTGCCAACGCTACGGTGCAGCTTAGAGGGGAGGGCGCTTCCCGGCAGCAGCAGAAGAGCTACCGGATCAAGATCAAGGACGGCGATGGTGATTATAATGGACAAAAGACAATTTCACTGAATAAACATTCCGGAGATCCTGTCCGATTTAAAAATAAACTGGCGTATTCTTTGATCCAGGAGATCCCGGAAATGATCGGCGCCAGAACACAGCTGGTTCACCTTTATGTGAAAGATAAGACAGAGGGAGAGGACGGATTGTTCCAGGATTACGGGCTTTACACCCAGGTGGAACAGATCAATAAAACATACCTGAAAAATCACGGATTTGACAATGACGGCGCACTTTACCAGGTGGGAAATTTTGACTGGCAAAGGCATGAAGACGTAATTATGCTGGCTACAGATGCAAATTACGATAAAGATGCATTTGAACAGTATCTGGAGGTGGATGGATCAGAAGAACACGATACTCTTATCGCCCTTCTTGATGCAGTGAATGACACAGATAATGAAATCAGCGATGTAGTGGAACAGTATTTTGACAAGGATAATCTTTACTATTGGATGGCATTTCACATTTTAATGGGAAATAAAGATGTATTGGACGGAAATTATTACCTGTACAGTCCAAGGGGCGTCGATAAATGGTACTTCATTTCCTGGGATAACGACGGGATTTTGAAAGAAGGCTATGAGGCCATGGAGGATGAGACTTACCAGAGATCCTGGAATAAAGGAATTTTTACTTTTTCAGATACGGTCCTGTTTGAGAGAATCTTAAAAGACCCATCCTGCAGACAGAATCTGGACAGTGCGGTGCAGGATCTCTATGAGAACTATCTGACAGAAGAAAATGTACAGGAAAAGATAGATGGTCTGCAAAAAGCGACAGAGGACTATGTATATTCCCTGCCTGATCAGACGTATGCCAGAGTGAACGAAGAAAATTATAACATCCTTGTTCAGAGTATGGCGGAGGAGATCAGGACGAACTATGAGGAATACACAAGCAGTATGGCCTCCGCATGGCCGTTCCATATTCTGGAACCGGTAAAGCAGGGAGACAGCACTGTCCTTCAGTGGGAGGAATCCTATCAGGAAGGCGGCGGTGACATCACTTATTCTGTGGAGCTTTCCAGAGACTATACATTTTCTGACTGTATGGTAAGCGAACAGACCGGGGAAACGAGAGTGGATGCCGGATCACTTTCTCCGGGACAGTATTTTGTTCGGGTACGGGCAACCGGTTCAAATGACGTTTCCCAGGACGCCTATGAATATTATCAGACAGAGGCGGGAAGCAAAGCCTACAGTACTCTTTGTTTTTACGTACAGCAGGATGGCAGTATTTCTGCCGTCAGCTACAGCGAGGATTGATGAATGATGGCAGGATTGAGAATGAGACAGCCGGTTTACCGGAATGAGTGGAAATATTATATTTCTCTGTGGGAAGGAGAGCTTTTGAAAAGGCGTCTGCTTCCATTTATGGAGCGAGATGCTCATGCGGCGGACGGACAGTACACGATTCGCAGTCTGTATTTTGACGATTATTGGGATTCGGCATATGAGGAGAAGATCATGGGTGTCGTAGATCGGCAGAAATGGCGGATCCGGATTTATAACTACAGCGATTCCAGTATCAAGCTGGAGCGGAAGAAAAAGTGGGGCAGTTACATTCATAAAGATTCCGCATCCCTTACAAAAGAGGAATACAGAAAGATACTGGAAGGGGATTACGAATTTCTCCTTTCCAGTGAACAGCCTTTGTGCAGGGAATTTTACTATGAGTGTACAGTGAAACTGCAAAGACCCAAAGTAGTCGTAGACTACGAAAGAGAACCTTTGATCCGACCGGAAGGTGATGTAAGAATTACCTTTGACAGAGATGTGCGGGCAGGGGCCTTTGATTATGATATTTTCGATCCGTTCCTTCCGGTTACCTCGGTGCTGGATGAGAATATGATGGTTCTGGAAGTGAAATTTACAGAAATGATCCCCGAACTCATCAAAGAGCTTTTGCCTCTTGACGGGCAGGAGTTTTCCGCGATTTCAAAATACACATTATGCTATGACAGAGCATTCCACAGAACGGATATGCTGGCAGGAATATCCAAAACAAACAGGAGGGGCAAAAGATGAATATAAGAGATTATTTTAAAAACTCAGTCTGGGAGTCCTTTATGGACGGCCAGGGTCTGACGGCTGATTTTATGACAAAGGCAGTTATTGCAATGCTGCTGGCCGTAATACTGGGAATCTTTATTTATAAAATTTACGGTCATTATTTCGGAGGAGTTGTATTTTCCAGTTCCTTTGCGGTGACTCTGGTGGGGATGACGGTACTAAGCTGCATGCTGACGCTGGCTATCAGCAGCAATATCGTGATCTCTCTTGGTATGGTCGGTGCGTTGTCTATCGTCCGGTATCGTACTGCGATCAAGGATCCCATGGATCTTTTGTATCTGTTCTGGTCTATTTCTGTGGGAATCACGCTGGGAGCCGGACTGTATGTGCTGGCGATTGCTACGATGCTTATTATGGTGGCTGTAGTGCACTTGTTTTATAACCGCAGGAAAAAAGGAACGATTTTTATACTGGTAGCTCATTATGAGTCAGAACTTGCAGGGGATGAGATACTGAGAATACTAAACAAGATGAAGCATCAGCTGAAATCCAAGACGATCCGCGGAGAGCTGACAGAACTGACCATCGAGCTTGTCTGCAGAAACAACAACACTCTTTTTATGGAGCAGATCCAGGCAGTAGAGGGTGTACGGGACGTATCGCTGATCCAGTACAATGGAGAGTATCACGGATAGGAGAATGATATGGGAAGAAGAAACTCGAAGGTTCCGTATATCATGATGGCTGTACTTGCCGTTGCCATTGCCGCGCTGCTGATCTATATCGTACCTTACCGATATCAGTTGAATCATACTGTATCCTTTAAGGAAACTGATGAGCCTCTTAACAATCCTCTTACCGGGTATGCGCCATCGGCGGACAATGAAGAGGAGTGCCAGGACTCGCAGCTGGTATACATTGGCGTGACATGGAGTATGTGGGAACCGTCACAGGGAGAATATGACACAGAAGCGCTGGAAGAGCTGTTCCATATTGAGGAATGGAAGAGCCAGAATAAGCATGCCGTGCTTCGGTTTATCTGTGATATTCCCGGTGAAGAGGGACATAAAGATATTCCGGAATGGCTGTACGAGAAGACGAGAGACGGAGAATTTTACAGTACAGAGTATGGAGCGGGCTATTCTCCGGATTATTCCAATGAATTTTTCAGAGAGCGTCATGCCCTGGCAATTCAGGCGCTTGCAAAGTACTGTAATAAAGATGACTTCGTGGCTTATGTGGAACTTGGAAGTCTGGGACATTGGGGAGAATGGCATACCAATACGGATGAAGGTCTTGAGCCGCTTCCCGATGCAGAAGTATGCTGGGATTATGTGCTGGATTATTCCGATAACTTTCATAATGCAAGGCTTCTGATGAGAAGAAATTTTGTGATGGCGGCAGATGGAGATCTGGGGCTTTACAATGACATGATCGGAAGTGAAAGTGATACGGAAGAGTGGCTGGACTGGATCCAAAATGGAGGAAGTTTTGAAACCTCCGGAAAAGCACTGGAGTATGAACCGATGGAAGATTTCTGGGAGAAGGCGCCAAGCGGAGGAGAGTTTACCAGCGAATATACTATGGAAGAGCTTTTGTCAGACCGGCTTTCAGAGACTTTGGAGATGATCCGGGATTCTCATACGACTTTTATCGGTCCCAAATGCCCGGAAGGAGATCTGAAAGATGGAAGTGTAGCAGAGAGTATCCGGGAAGAGCTGGGATACCGCTATTACATTTCACGTTTAAGTACCCAATATTCTTTCCGTGACGGAGAGCTGGAAGTGACGATGACATGGGAAAATTCAGGTCTTGCGCCGTTGTACTGGGACTGGCCTGTCACTATGTATGTATACAATTCTGACGGGGAACTGAAATACTGGGAAAATATAGAGATCAATCTGTCAGATCTGGTGCCGGGAGAGACAGTTGAGACAACAAACCATATCCCGTTTACAGATGAATTTCGGCAGGGATATCAAATAGGCATAGGAATCACGGATCCGGATGAGGAGGAACATATTCTTCTTGCTATGGAAGGAAGACAGACAGATAATGTTCAGATCATATACACTTATGAATAGAGGAAACATAAACAGATAAAGGAGGAAAATGATATGGCTGGCAATGGAATGTTCCGGACATCACTGTTCGGAGGTTTTAACAAAACAGATGTAGAGGAGTATATTAAGACACTGGAGCATGAAATAGAATCTGTAAAAGTGCTTCATCAAAAGGAAAAAGCAGATCTGTTAAGAAAGATGGAGGACAGTCAGGAAAAGGCAGAGCAGGTGGACTTGGAAGTGCCAAAACTTCAGGAAGAGACTGCTAAGCTCCAGGAAGAAAACGACAGACTGCACCGGCTGCTGGAGGAAGCAAAGGATCAGTCGGAAAGAGCAGATCAGGATATGCCGGAGGGCGAATACAAAGTCCTTCAGGAAGAAAATGCTGCGTTAAAGGAGAGAATGGCCCAGCAGGAAAAAGAGCTGGAAAATCTGAAGAAAAATCAGGATGGCGGATTTTTTGATTATGAAACAGTTTCCAAGATTATGGATGATGCCAACCGCAATGCAGAAGCCATTGAGGAGGAAGCGAAGAAGCGGGCAGAAGAGATGATCGAAACAGCAAAGGTTGAAACAGAGAAACAGAAGGATATCATTGCGGCAAGGATCAATGCTCAGCTGGAAGAAAAAGGGATTCAGCTTATCGCGGCGAAATATAAGATCGAACAGTATATAAAAGAGATTGAAAGTGCGCAGCAGGGGCTGTTTAATATTAATTCCAGGATGATGAAAATGGTGCAGAATATGCCGGTGCGCCTGGATGATTACTGGGAGGGAGAGCATTACCGTGAGTTGGAAAATGCCAGAAAATACCGTCATGCCAATGCACTTCTAGGGCAGGAAGGTGTGAAAGAATCAATAAAACTGGAGAATGGAATAAAGAAGGATGGAGAAAAAGCGTAAAAAGCGATATGGCTATCTCTTCCTTTCAATGCTTATTCTCATATTGGTTATCCCTGTTGCTATACAGAGGATGAGTGCAGCAGTTCTTGACAGCGCAGAAACAATGGGAAGCGAAACAGCTCATGTATATGCATTGAATGAGGTGGCTGTTACAAATCAGTACGAAACTGTGCTGGAAACGCTGGAATATCAGTTGAGACCGGAAAACCGAACGGACAGTTATGAGAAGCTGATCCAGCAATATCTGAAATTTGCAGATGAGGTGATGGGGCTTGATGATGTGGAGGCCTATGTATCTGTAGATGGGAAAATTTATGCAGCTACTTATTGGGAAGGAGATGAAACATTTGATCCACTGGGGACACAGTGGTATCAGCAGGCGATAGAAGCGGATGGGGAGACTATTTATACAGATGCTTATATCGATGTGCGGCTGAATAAGACCGTGGTGACCCTGGCAAAACAGATCAAGGGAACAGAGGACGTGGTGGCAGTGGATCTTTATCCGGACCATCAGCTGGAACAGGAGAGAAAACAGCGCCTTCCGGAAGGGACGAACTATTTTCTGTCAGATTCAAAAGGAGAGCTTCTGAAATACAATCTTACTGTGAAAAGCCATGAAGATCTTCAGGAGAAATTTGATGAAATTTTTGCAGGAATCCTGAACGGAGAATTTGATATTTATGATTCTTATATTATAGGAGTGGACGGTGTCAAGAGAGGCGTATATTATTACAAGCTGGATTCAGGATGGTATTCGGTCGTTACGATTCCTTATGACACTTTGCTGGAATCCTATGAAGGAGCCTGGAATGTATTTCTGGGAATTATGGGAATTTTTGTTGTGTCTGTGATCATTTTTGCAGTAGCCGATTACCGGACAAGCAGGAAAGCGAAAGTTTACAATGAGATCGTAGGTGTGCTGGGGAATTCTTATTACGCACTTTATCAGATTGATCTGAAAAGCGGACAGTATACGATGCTGAAAGGGTCTGACTATGTGAGGAACAGGCTCCTGCAGAAAGGGGAATACAGCCAGCTTCTGGATATCATGAAGGAGCTGATAAGAAAAGAAGATTATGAAGAATTTTTGAATACCTTTTCTACAGAAAACATGGAAAAACTGGTGCAAAAACGGATCCGGGATTTTGGAGGAGATTTCAAAAGACTTTTCAACGGGGAATACCGATGGGTGCATGTTCAAATGCTTTATGATGAATCTTTGCAGAAGGGAACAGTGGTACTTGGTTTCAGGGATATTAATGAGGCTAAGGAACATGATCTGTCCATGCTGGAGCTTTTAAAAGATTCTCTGGATTCGGTAGACAGCATGGCAAAGAGCAAAAATATGTTTTTCTCCCAAATGTCCCATGATATGAGAACTCCGCTTAATGGAATCATCGGTATGGCAAAACTTGCAAAGAATCATACCGAGGATGCAGATAAGACAGCGGAGACGCTAAGCAGGATCGGACAGCTTGGAAATCAGCTCCTGGAACTGATTAATGAAATACTGGATATTTCCCGGATGGAAGAAGGGAAGCTGGAAGTTCGAAGCGAGAGTTTTCGGATAAAGGAAAATCTGAAGGAACTTGCAGAAATTTTCCGGTTACAGACGGAAGAAACAGAAAAGCAATTCCTGACCCATATCGATATAGAAGACATCTATATCAGAGGAGATTGGGGAAAGATTCAGCAGATTTTAAATAATATTTTGTCAAATGCCTTTAAGTTTACTGCGGACGATGGAAAAGTGGAGATGACAGTAACAGAGGAAAAAGACAGCAACAGCAAATATCGCAAGTACCATTTCCGCATTCAGGATAATGGTGCAGGTATGAGCCGGGAATTTCTGAAAAAATTGTATCTGCCTTTTGAAAGGGAAGTGCAGTTCGGGGCAGCGAATGTCGCCGGGACAGGGCTTGGAATGCCCATTGTGCATGAACTGGTGCATAAGATGGGAGGGACCATAGAAGTGGAAAGTGAGCTGGGAGAGGGAACGGAATTTGAAATAATGATCCCTTGCCAGATCAGTGAAGAACAGGTTTTTCTGCAGGAGGAAGCAAAAGAAAAAGGCGGAAACGAAGAAGCTTTCCTGGAAGGAAAGAAGGTGCTTATTGCCGAGGATAATATGATCAATATGGAGATTGCACAGGAAATTCTGAAAAGTTTCGGTATGGAGCCGGAGGAAGCCTGGAACGGGAAAGAGGCAGTGGAGCTGTTTGAGGGAAAACCGGCAGGCTATTTTGACATCATTTTAATGGATATGCAGATGCCTGTGATGGATGGATGCGAAGCTGCTGTTGCAATCCGCCGTTCAGAGAAAAAAGACGGAGGGACCATTCCTATTATTGCAGTGACGGCAAACGCCTTTGCAGAGGATATTGTCTCCACGCAGAAAGCGGGGATGAACGCACATGTTTCCAAACCGATTGATTTCCAGATATTAAAAGAAACGATGGAGAAGCTGCTTAAAAATTGAATGGGAAGCAGCTTCCGGGGAAAAATAGAAAAAGAGATACCAGGTCAGGAGGGTGGACGATGAAAAAGGACAGCAGCAAGGACAGAGAAGAGACAGTAAATAGAAATAACACAATACTGATCGTGGATGATGATGAAATAAACAGGGCAATTCTGGAAAATATTTTTTCTTCCGGGTATTGTGTGGAAGAGGCAGAAAATGGCAGGATTGGATTGGAAAAATTGTTTGCACAGACAGAACGTTACTGTGCGGTTTTGCTGGATGTGGTCATGCCTGTTATGGATGGAATAGAAGTGTTGAAGATCCTGAATGAAAAAGGGACTCAGACGGAAATACCAGTGTTTCTGATCACTGCTGAAGCAGATGACAGGATTTTGAAAACGGCGTATTCACTGGGAGTAATGGATGTTATCCATAAGCCTGTTATCCCCTATGTAGTAAGAAGACGTATTGATTCTGTTATAGAGCTTTTCCGCGCGAGGAAGAGGCTTAGCAGTAAGGTGGAGGAGCAGCAGAGTGAGCTTTTAAAACAGGCAGAGCAGATTATTCTGCTCAATATGGGAATGGTGGAAGCATTGTCTACCGCCATTGAATTTCGAAGCGGAGAATCCGGAGAACATGTACATCGGATTCATGATATTACGGAATATCTTCTGCGAAATACAGAGTTGGGAGAAGGACTGAAGGAAGAAGAGATCAGACAGATTGCGATGGCTGCTATCATGCATGATGTGGGTAAGATAGCGATTCCCGATGCTATTTTGAATAAACCGGGCAGACTGACTCCGGAAGAGTATGAGATTATGAAAACCCATACAACTCAGGGCGCCCAGCTTTTAAAAAAGATTCCGCATATTATGGAGCACCAGATGTTTCAGTATGCATATGATATTGCAGAGCATCACCATGAGAGATGGGACGGCAGGGGATATCCTGATGGCCTGAAAGGAGATGAAATTTCCATGTGGGCTCAGATTGTTTCTCTGGCGGATGTTTACGATGCACTAGTGAGCAAACGGGTGTACAAAGGAGCTATTGAGGTGGAAGAAGCGCTTCGGATGATCCGGGACGGAGAGTGCGGAGTGTTTAATCCGAAACTTCTGAAGTGTTTCATGCAGGCGGAAAAACCTCTGCGCAGGCTGTATCAGTAGCGAGTTTTTATTATAAAATTTTGGAAAGAATAGAAAAGGAGGTCGTGTGGAGATGGTAGAAAAGAAAGTGATCTATCCTGTTCTTACCCGGTTCTTTGACTGTTATCTGAAAGAGAGGAACATTGCAAAAACCCTGTCAATAGTTGCAGACGACCTGTATTCTTTGGGAACCGGCGATGAGGAAACAGCGACGAATAAAGAAGAATTTGCCAGGATGCTTGAGGAAGAAATTAAGAGTATACCGGATCCGATTCAGTACAAAATTATGGATTATCAGGAAAAGCAGACAGGGGAGAACAGCTGGGAATGTCTTTGTAAGGTAGAGACTGCCGTCAGATTAAATGGAAGCGAGGAAGAGATCCGCTACCTTACCCGTTTTACCGGAGGATTCCGGAGAGTGGGGGAAGAATTTTTAGCGACCACTCTCCATATGTCGGAAGCCAGCTCATATCAGGAAAGCGGAGAATTTTTTCCGCTGCGCTTTTTTTCAGAAAAGACAGAAAAACTCAATGAGACAGCCCAACATGAACTGTTGGACATTATCTGCCAGATGATGCCGGGAGGAGTGATCGGAGGATATATTGAGGACGGATTTCCGCTTTATGTAGTAAACGATACGATGCTGGAAATGATGGGATACACATACAATGAATTTGTAGAAGAGACAGAAGGACTGGTCATTAATTCTATTCATGAAGATGATGCCCATATGGTAGAAAAGCATGTTCTGGACTGCTTAAAACAGGAAAAACAATATGCCATCGAATATCGCGTGAAGAAAAAAGACAGTTCCAGTTTGTGGGTGTATGATATAGGGCGAAAGATTATAGCAGAAGATGGACGCTCAGCGATCATCAGCGTTCTCGTAGATATTTCCGAGAGCGTCAGGGTGAAGAAAAACCTCATCGAAGAATCCAATCGGGACTTCCTCACTGGAATATATAATCGGAAAGGCGGGGAGGCTACCGTAACAGCCAAGATGAATAACAGTGATGCACCATATATCTTTCTAATGATCGATCTGGATAATTTTAAAAGTGTGAATGATATGTATGGTCATGGAACCGGAGATAAGATGCTTCGCTTCTTTGCAAAACAGCTGCGGGAGACATTTCGAAAGACAGACATAGCTATTCGGCTGGGCGGTGATGAATTTGCGGTCTATGCACAGCCTTGTTTTAATAAAGAGGCAATTCAAAATAAGGTTGAAAAGATTATAAAAGATTATGTTGAGGAGGCAAAGGACAGGTGTCCGTCTGTAAGCACATCTGTATCAGTAGGCGGAATATACAGCATGGAGCCCAGATCTTTTTCCAGTATATATAAGGCTGCAGATGGTATTTTATATGAAATCAAACAGAGCGGAAAAGGTCGATGCGAGATACGGGAAATATAATAGAAAGAGGGGGTTTTGAAAAACCTCCTCTTTCTATTAAGTAAGATAATGATACCCTATTTAAGAATACCTTTTGCTCTGATGAGATTTGAGGTATCCCTCCTTATTTTAAAGCAGCAGGCCGGGAAAACAATGTTCCCTTATAGCGATTGAGTGCATAATAGACAATCATACCCAGAATACCGCAGGAAATAATCTCACCAACGCCCACCGTAACCATAAGAAACGGGATGGGAAGGGCGACGCCGTATGCGTATTTTAAAACAAAAGGCACAATGATCGTGTTGGATACCATCGGCGGGATGGTTCCGAATACCGGTTTCTGATTCCTGAGCAGATAGGTGCAGATGGCACCGATCAGTGTGGCAATGCTTCCGAAAACAATATCGGGCAGCAGTGCGCCTCCAATGATATTTCCCACCAGACATCCGATAAACAGACCGGGAACCGCTGCTGGGGTAAACAGTGGAAGAATCGTAAGCGCCTCCGCAATTCGTACCTGAATTTCTCCGAAGGAAATCGGTGCAAAGACATACGTCAGGACAACATAGATAGCGGCGATCATGGCCGCCTGGGTTAAAAATGCTGCGTTTTTGTTTCTCATATTCTGTTCTCTCCTTTAGTTTTGTTTTACGAGTGGAAGGTCTCGAACACTCGATTCATTTAACGCCGGGAATCGGCGGCAAGCCCGATAGACCTTGGTTTTCGTGGGCTTTGCAACGGGGAATAGTATAACATGATAAGAGGATGAAATCAACCTTTACGCCAAAATTACGCCAAAATGATATTCGAGCAAAAATTTACCCCCTTTTCCGGCGAAGTGTCGGGCAAGGGGGATCTCCTTTATTTAAAAAGCATTTTTATTGTCTTTTATCCATTTGCGAAACCCATCTACATCATTGTTAGCCTCGAATTTTACTTTCGCTTCTTGAGCGGCTTTTAGCCAAGGTTTATAGTGTTTATCTCTGTAATTTTCAATATGTTTATTATATCCTATTCTGGCGTATTGGGTTTTTCGTGCGGAAGTAAATAATTTTTTGAAAGGATCATTTTTTTCTTTTTCAAAATATCCTATTTGTTTGCAAGTTTTTCCGTTTTTATAAATTCTATCGCAATATATCTCATCCGAACGATTTTTAGGAATAAAAAATTTCCAACAATTTTGGCATTGCTTAATTTGGATGTGATAGTATTGTATATTCATTAAATCAAAAGATAAAACAGAGGCAATGTCAAAACTTTCATATAATTGACGCAATTCACCATCCCCATAACTTATTTGCACATGGATATCTTGAAAAGCAGGACTTAAGTAATTGATAAAGGTATCTTCTAACCAATTATAATTACAACCCTTAGCACAGAACTGCGCTATTTCATATCTTAGTAGACGCATCTTACACAATTTCTCTTTAGCGCGGGTTAAATCTATATAATGCTTGTTATCAGAACTCGTATATGGGCGTTTATTCCAAAGGGATTCTAGCATTAAAGAAACAACAACGTTACCATATCTATTTATCAAAATATCACGTATTTGGAAATAAGACTGATTGACTGACATTATTTGTTTATCAGGCGAATGTTTTTCGAGTAAGTCTAGTATTTCTGTGGGGTCTATTTCCATAAAATCCAAAACAATCTGACCAAAAGGCACAGTAGTCTTATCAAACGAATATGGATTTGCGGTTTTAGATGGATAGAAGAAATATGTTTTTTTTTCCGGTTCTGCATAAAAATACATTAAACAATTCCTCCATAAATAGTTTGGCTCTATATTAGAATAGCTTATAATGTCCTGTCTATAAAATTATTATAAGCAAACTATACTTTTTCGTCAAGATGTGTTATTATGCAGACATAGGCAGATGATAAATAAATTATTAGCAGGCAATAAGGAGGCGAGAACATGAATAAAAGAAATGAAGGATCATTGCCATTTAAAGAAAGAGCGCTTTTGAACGATTCCGATTTAGCACAGTATTTAAGTTTAGGATTGACTACAGCGCGAAAAATCAGTGAAGAAGCGGGGGCGGTTGTTTATTTCGGAAAGTCAAAAAGAAATGATCGCAGAAAAATTGACGAATATTTGCAATATCTAAGATAAAGATAATTATTTTCAATTCTACAAAAGATGAAGCACTCGATCGAGTGAAAGAAAATCCCATACTGAAGAAAGAGCACCCGGTCAATAATGAGGAATTGATCGCTTATACCAGAATAATTACGAGGTTGAAAAAAAAAGAATATGAGAGAACACTTTCAAATTATCAAAGATCAGATCGGCATTGAATCTGTGGCGCAACATTTACTTGGGCAGCCTGTACGCGGAATGTATTTTTTCCCCGGCGAAAGAACACCCAGCATCAAAATTTATCCAAAAACAGAGTCGTGTTTTTTTTTTTTTCGGGGGTTTTGGAGATAGGTAGAGCACACCTCTGAAAAACAGTCAACCAAATTGATAGGGTTTTGCGGCTG
>NZ_JAYAZJ010000071.1:0-22343 GCF_037273965.1 Claveliimonas sp.
TTTCTAATTTTATGCTTCTTTTTTGAACTAAACTTTCTATTCTTACGCTTTTTTCTATTTCCGACTTGTATTACATTACTCCTCTGTTTCTTTTCAATCTGCACAGCCTCAAAAACTTCCTTTGATATTATCGCCTGATGATTATCTGTTGCCAAATAATGTACTTCGCTGTTACCTGTTTTCAATAGTCGAACATCCCCTGTATACTTCTCATTACTCAGCATAACATCGATGGTTCTCTTACACCATTTCTCCTTTCCTGTAGGAGACGAAATTTTCCGCTCCTCAAGTTCCTTGATAATACCCAAAACACTTTGTCCATTCAAATACAAGTCAAATATTATTTTTACATTTTTCGCTGTTTCTTCATCAATAATTAACTTACCTTCTTCATTATGTTTATACCCATAACACTTTCTATCATATAATTTCGAGGTTCCTGAGGCTGCCCCCTGCTTAATTCCCCATTTTATATTTTCACTGCGAGACTCATTTTCTGCTTGTGCAAAAGATTCAATAATTGAAATCATTAAGTCACTGTCTGTGTTTGCTGTATCAAGTTCTTCTTGCTCAAATATTACACGTACACCGACATTTTTTAATATGCTCAATGCCTCTATAGTTTCAACAGTATCTCTTCCAAAACGGCTAATGCTTTTTGTAAAAATAATATCTAGTTTATGAGATGTACAATCATCCAACATACGATTAAATTCCTTGCGTGAAGAACCTGTTTTGCTAGTAGAAATATCCATATACACATCCGCAAGAAGCCATTGCGGTGTAGCCGCCGTTATTTTTGTTAAATGCGATACTTGTGCAGCCAAACTTTGTAACTGTTCTGAACTATTCGTACTAACACGACAATATATTCCGATGCGCTTGTCCCGTTTCTGTGGTATGGGTGGTATGAAATGAACTTTTTTAAAATTATCCATACATCATCTCCTCTACAAATCTAACAATATCCGCATAGACTAACTAACATCTGTATTCATATTTTACATGATAACTAGCCTTTTTACAATCATTCTATCCACTCAACCTGCATTTATCAATCCTGTCTCCACAACATCCCCAATATCTATCTTATCCACTCAACTCTCCGCCGTCTTTCACAGTAGACCAGTTCCCACTTACCCGTAAAATGAAAAAATCCGGGAATCGAAACCTGTCCTCTGACAAGCCCCGACTCCCGGAAATCCCTTGTTTTCTACACTTTTTCAATATTCTATTCTTTGACTTTTGACATCAATACTACCGTCTCCACATGATATGTGCCCGGGAAAAGGTCAATGCACACTGCTCTTTCCATCTGATAGCCTCTTCCCTGCAGCATTTCCAGATCTCGGGCAACGCTGGTAGGTTTACAGGCAATGTACACGATACGTTCTACTCCGAAACCGATGATCTTCTCAAGGGCCTTGGGATGCACGCCGTCCCGCGGCGGATCCAGAACGATCAGATCGGGAACCTCTCCTAATTCATCAATGACCTTCAGTACATCTCCAGCCCAGAAACTGCAGTTATCAAGGCCGTTTAAAGCTGCATTCTCTCTGGCAGCCCGTACCGCCTCTTCCACAATCTCCACGCCGACTACTTTTTTTGCCACCGGTGCCAGAATCTGTGCAATCGTTCCTGTACCGCTGTAAAGGTCAAAAATCACTTTATCTTTTGTTTCTCCCACATAATTTCTGGCAGCCTCATAGAGAACTTCCGCTCCCAGAGAGTTTGTCTGGAAGAAAGAAAATGGCGTAATCTTAAATTTCAGTCCCAGCAATATTTCATAAAAATAATCCTGACCGTACAAAATTTCTGTACCTTCATCTTTCACTACATCAGCAAGACTGTCATTGGATGTATGCAGGATCCCGGCAATTTTCCCTTTCAAGCATCCTTGTTTTTCCAACTCCACCAGACGATTGGCCCAGCTTTCCAGGTCTGCCTGATTCTGTGTGGTCGTCACGATATCTACCAGGATTTCTCCCGTTTTTGCTGCTTTTCGTACCAGAAGATGACGGAAAAATCCTATATGTCTCATCCGGTGATAGTATGGAAGCCCTGTCTCTTTTGCAAACTCCAGCGTAGCAGAAAGAATCTGGCGGAAATCTTCGTCTACGATCCTGCATTCTCCTACATTGACAATATCATGAAAACTGCCTCTTTTATGCATGCCAAGAGCCAGCGGTCCATCCTTATATTCATCTCCGAAAGAAAATTCCATCTTATTTCTATATGCTTCCTCCACAGGTGAAGGGAAGATTCCATCCCACTGAAATTCATGGTCTGCCGCCTTTTCCAACATCTCATGGACCTGCTGTTCTTTCAGCTTCAGTTGATGTTCATAGGGCAGATTCTGGTAAGTGCATCCCCCGCACTGTCCAAAATGAGGACACAGAGAATCTTTCTCCAGTGAAGATTTCTCTGTTACTTCCAAAAGACGCCCTTCTGCCTTACCTTTTCTCATTTTGTTGACAGAGCATTTGACTTTCTGACCGGGAACTGTATTTTTTACAATGACATACTGCTCCTCTTCCGGCACATAAACCTTTCCTTTATTGGGAAACTCTATCTTTTCTACAATTCCTTCTACTATCTGTCCTTTTTTCATTTCTGCTTTCTTTCTCCTTTATCTGTTCCTGAAGCGGTCACCAAGGTCTCGAGCACACCCGGACTTTGACCCGTCACCGTAACAAAAAGAAAGACAGAACATAGTGTTCTGTCTCTTCTCCTTTTGGCCCTTATACCTGATCTTCCTCACTGAAGAAATCGTCATCGAAATCATCGTCAAAATCTTCTTCAAAATCCTCCAGGTAATCTGGGGTAAAGAAACAATATACTGCATATGCAATTGCTGCCACTGCTGCGATCGCTCCTACAATGGCCAGTACCCACAGCACTGTCTTTCCGCGTTTTTCATCATCATCTTTTTTCCGAATCAGCTCATTCAGTTTTGATGCTGCAATAATATCCTCTACTTTGCTCATCTTTCCTACACATCCTTTCTTATGCCCGTCTGGCTGGTATAGATTTAATATATTTTATTATAACACCATCTGCGCCATATTACTACTGCTTTTCCCGGGAAATTTTCTGAAAAATCCCGGTATAAGTTTTTGTACATTTTTATATTTTCTGCAGTTTTGCAAATACTGCAAACATTTTTTTCGTTCCGGCCGTATCAAATTCCACAGTCACTTCATAATCTCTTCCGCCTTCTACAATGGAAGTCACAATCCCTTCTCCAAATTTGACATGACGTACTCTGTCGCCCACATCATAGCCGGGACCTTTTCCTCCTGCAACTTTAAACTGCTGTACCGGCTTTGGCGCAGTGAAGGGCTTTGACCGAAAAGACTGCCTTGCCTGCTGCCACGGCTGCGGTTTTTCTTCTTCCCTTTCCTCTTTTTCAAATTTTATTCCCGTTTCCAGAAGTTCCATAGGAATCTCTTTTAAAAACCGGGACATTTTATTGTACTGCGTTTCTCCTCTTACCATACGGCGCTTTGCGCAGGTTAAAGTCAGATGTTCCTTAGCCCTTGTGATTCCCACATAACAAAGCCTTCGCTCCTCCTCTATCTCCTCCGGGTCGTCTGCCGTAATGGTCATATAGCTTGGAAACAGCCCATCTTCCATACCAGCAAGATAAACCTGTGGAAATTCCAGTCCTTTGGCACTGTGCAGCGTCATCAAAACAGCATAGTCGCTGTTCTCATCCAGGCTATCCACATCCGCTACAAGAGCAACCTCTTCCAGAAAGCCGCTTAAACTCGGTCTCTCTCCCTGTTCCTGGCAGGCCTCCTCATAAGCGGCTATTTTATTTTTCAGCTCATCGATATTTTCAATTCTTGCTTCCGCCTCGATTTCCCCTTCTGTTTTCAGCTCTTCTATGTACCCCGTCGTTTCCAGGATCTCATCCAGAAGCTGAGAAATACTGATCTCATCAGCCCTGGTACGGAAATGTTCCATCAAAGCCGCAAATGACTCCAGCCGTGCAATCCCTCTTCCGATTCCCGGAATCAGATCTGCTCCCAGCAGAGCCTCATAAAAACTGATATCTCTGGCAAGGGCATATTCCTGCAGCCGGTTTACACTGGTAAGTCCGATCCCTCTTTTGGGAACATTGATAATACGTCTGACCGCAAGGTCATCTCTGGCATTATCAATGGTCTTCAAATAAGCAAGCAGATCTTTTATTTCCCGCCTTGCATAGAAATTAATGCCGCCCACAATTTTATAGGGAATATTGGCCGCTACAAGCTTCTCCTCCAAAAGCCGGGACTGAGCATTTGTCCGGTAAAGGACCGCATTATCATTATAATTGCACCTTCCGTTTTCTATGTTCTCTTTTATATCGCCCACAATATATTCTGCCTCGTCATAGGCAGTGTCAAACTGACGGAAGGTGATCTTTTCTCCCTGACCGTTATCCGTCCACAATGTCTTTTCTTTTCTGCCTCTATTGTTTCTTATCACTGCATTTGCCGCATCCAGTATCGTACTTGTAGACCGGTAATTCTGCTCCAGCTTGATCACCCTGGCATCCTCAAACACCTGCTCAAAATTCAGGATATTTCTGATATTTGCTCCCCGGAATTTGTAGATAGACTGGTCATCATCACCTACTACACATAAATTCCGATATTTAGCTGCCAGCAAACTGACAAGCTGAAACTGTACCGTATTGGTATCCTGATATTCATCGATCATAATATACCGGAAGCGCTCCTGATAATAGTCCAGAACCTCCGGCTGTGTCTGGAACAGCTGCACCGCTTTCAGAAGAAGGTCGTCAAAATCCAGTGCGTTATTTGCCCTCATCTGTTTTTCATATTCCTCATAGACGGAAGCTATTTTCTGCCTTCCGAAATCCCCTTCTGACTGCAGCCGGTATTCTTCCGGAGTAATAAGCTCATTTTTCGCCGCTGAAATAGCTGCCAGAAGATTTCTCTCCCGATAAACTTTTGTATCAATCTGAAGACGTTTGCACACATCCTTCATCAATGTTTTCTGATCGTCTGTGTCATAAATCGTAAAATTTGTATCGCATCCCAAGCGATCAATGTGGCGTCTCAAAATCCTCACGCATGTAGAGTGAAAAGTACTCACCCAAATGCTTTCCGCCCCAAAACCAACGATCTGATCCACCCTTTCTCTCATCTCGCCGGCCGCTTTATTTGTAAAAGTAATGGCAAGGATATTCCAGGGATTAATTCCTTTTTCTTCTATTAAATATGCAATCCTGTGTGTCAGCACGCGGGTCTTTCCCGATCCGGCGCCTGCCAGGATCAAAAGTGGTCCTTCTGTATGATATACCGCTTCTCTCTGCGGCCCGTTCAGGCTGTCATAAATACTCATACTTTCTCCTTAAAATGATATTTTCACGTTACGCTTCATCATACCATACTTTTATTTTTCTTTCCAGCCTTGACTCACACCGCTATAGAATTATATTTGATGTGACAGCATTCTTATGCTATACTATGTACTAACACTGAGATAGGGTTGAAATTTCTATTCAATGTGTTTACACTGCGCTGATTTTTGCGCAAGAAACCGAGGTGATCAGATATGAATATAAATGAATCTGCGGAAAATTATCTGGAAACGATTCTTATCTTAAGCAAATCCCATCCTGTCGTCCGCTCTGTGGATGTTGCTACCGAATTGGATTTTAAAAAATCCAGCGTCAGCGTGGCTATGAAAAAACTGCGTGAAAGCAATCACATTCAGGTATCACCGGAAGGTTACATCACTCTGACGCCATCCGGACGGGAAATTGCTGAATGTATCTATGAACGTCATCAGCTGATCTCTTCCTGGCTGATCCGTCTCGGCGTGGATCCCAAGGTAGCTGTAGCAGATGCCTGCCGCATGGAACATGTCATCAGCGCCGAAAGTTTTGAAGCGATCAAACGCCATATTGAATAAAGATCTTCACTGTTATCAGCAAACACAAAACCGGTAAAGATTTCGTTCTTTACCGGCTTTTTTTATTGCCCGTTTCGACAATATCTTTTTCTCTCTGCAGTAATTTTCTTACATATTCCAGATCCTTGGACGTATCCACTGAAAGACTTTCCACCTCTTCAAGCACAATAAACTGCAGATGTTTTCCGTAATCCAAAAAACGCAGTGTGTCGATTCCCTCAATCTTCTCAAAAGTCCCCGGCACAGAATTTTTATAAAAGTCCAGCATCTTCTTATTATATCCAAGAATCCCCACATGTTTGTAATAGGTAACATCAATGGATAGAAAAGGGTTGGGGATTGGCGTTCTCGACATGTAGAGTGCCCGGAGGGATGAGTCAAACACTACTTTAATATTGGAGGGATCCAGCACCTCTGCCGGAGATGCCACAGGTGCAATAATATTGGTGCCAAACTCCTCCTCTGTCGGAATAGTATCCGGAATCACAGCGTCGATATATTCCGGACGGATCAAAGGTTCATCACCGTTGATCTGCACATAGAAGTCTGCCCCAATCCTTTCGGATACTTCCTGAAGCCTGCTGGCTGCATTGCGGTGAGATGTTCCGGTCAGAACTGCCGGAATCTTCCATTTGCTGCATTCTTCCATAATCCTCTCATCATCTGCCGCTACCAGAACCTGATCTAATCTTTTTGCCTTTATTGCCTTCTGATACACCCACCAGATCATCGGCCTTCCCTGGATATCCTGAATGGGTTTCCCCGGAAGCCGGGATGCTCCATATCTGGCCGGTATAATTCCTGCTGTCCGCATTATGCTTTTCCTCCCTTTCCCGAAAGCGACACAAAAGACATCTGCCTGAGATGATTCCCTCTCTTGTACGCCGCCATTGACATTATATTTTATATAAAAGGACCTCTTCTTTATTCTCTCTCCTTGTGATCGTTCTGCTTCCAGGGTGAAAGGCAAATTTCTCCCCTGCATATCTGGCAAATCCGTTTTCTACTCTTTCTTCCAGATATTTCACCGCTTCCTCCGGTTGATTCAGATCAATTCCGGCCATAATATCCGGCCCGTAATCCCACCATTTAACCTGTTCCAGCTTTTCGATCACTTTATCTGAAAAGCGTTTCCGGATCGTTCTTGCAGGCACGCCTCCCACAATCGTGTAAGGCTCCACATCCCTTGTCACCACTGCCCCCGCTCCTACCACGGCGCCGTCTCCGATGGTCACTCCCCTCAAAATGACAGCCCGGTTACCGATCCAGACATCATTGCCGATGACGATCCTTGTCTTTCCTTTCAGTTCATGCTCTTTTTGATAACGCACAATCTCTTCCAGAAAACCCTCCTGACTGCACAGACTGTGGAAATTCCGGTTCCAGCTGTTGTCCATATTCTGGAAAAGAAGATGGGTACTGATGGATTCAACGGGATGAACGGCGCCTCCCATGATCACTTCTGAAGCAAAAAGGGCGAATCTTCCAATGGATTCGATAAACCTAAGGCTGCTGTTCTGATTAAAAAAAGAAAATGCTCCGATCTTCTCCGCATCAATCTTCACTCCGGAACAAAATCTCACGGGAGCCTCCAGCACACAATCCTTTGCAGAGGCATAGCAAATATCTGTATCTTCTCCGGTAAGTGTAACCCCCTGGCCGTATTCTGTTGGAAAATAAAATTTTGAATTGATAAGCATGTCTTCATTCCACCTGTCTCTTTTTCCTTACACACCGACGTCGGTATGCTCTGACTGTCCGAAATTTTATCCATTTTCCGGAAACTGGTAAAGGAGCGTCTTTTGATCCATAAGTTTACTGTAAATACAGCAGTATCCGTCTTTATACCGGATTTTCATTCCGGTTTCCATCGGAAGGATCGGCGTTATCTGATCCTTCTCTTTCTCCAGGATTTCCAGCACTTTGTCAAAATCTGCCCTTGCAAAATCTGCTTTTCCAAGAAGTCTTTCCCCATAATCCCACCACCGGATCTTCTTCAAACGTTCTGTCTCTTCCCTGCTAAAACGATATTCCCATATCTTTGCCGGATTACCATAGACAACCGAGTAAGAAGGTATATCTTTATCAGCAGCGGTACCGGGTAAAAGGATGGCTCCATCGCCAATAGAGATTCCTTCCGCCACTACTGAATGGGCACCGATATAAACATCGCTCCCTATCCGCAGTTTCTTCTTTGCAGTTGATCGATACACCTGTACAGGAACCATAAATTTTTCATACCAGGACAGAGCGCGCCCCTTTACAAAATAAGAGGTACTGATACGCTTTCCCGTTTCTGCCAGTTCCGCCCCAATGCTGCAGTATTCCCCTATTGTGACAAAACGTCCCACCGATTCTGTCCGCAGGATACTTGTTCCCCTTCCGATAAAAGTCCCCATACCGATAAATCCGGCCTCGATCTCTGCTCCATCACCAATACACACCGCTGCCTCTATATCTACCCGGGGACATCTTCTCTTATGACCGATCCTGCAGTCTCCATTTACTGTGACTGCCCGTCTTCCGTCAGGAAGCATAAGAGCCTGACTACGGTTCACCCACATCTCTTTTCACCTTTCCTTCCAATACGGAAATTTTACTCTTCAGCTCTTTTTCCCGTCTGATATATTCCAGAAGCCTTTTTTGAGTTGCCTCCAGAATCCCTTCCAGCATGCGGATTTTCATCTGATCGTCATTTAATTTTTCAATGACAATTTCCTCTTCCAGATAAGGAAGCTTGATCTCTTCCCAAAATTCTGCTGCCATTTCTTTTATCTCTTCCTTTCCTGACTGAAAAAATATTGTGTGCTGCCTTTCCCCTTCCCGGACACTGACAGGGATCATCTTCTCAAAGCTTTTCATCCGGTACCCTTTCTTTTCATTGAGATACAGGATACCTTCCGCCCCCTCTTCTCTTTCTTTCCCGCCTATTTCTCCTTTGATTCTCACATCCTCTTCTTCCAGATCTCCTGTAAAACAAAGATATGATCCTTCCCCCTTTTCCCGACTTACTGAAAATTTCCCCGAAAATTCCGGACAAAGCTCTGCCAGGTAATGAAGCTGAATCTCATTGACTCCTGATGCACATATATGGTATATGCCCAGATGGTCCGCCAGCCGTAAGGCTGCATAATAGATTCCGTCATACACATAACTTGTCTCATAGGAAGGTCCGAAAATAATATGCTCCTTAAATTCTCCCCGGATCTGATTGACCCCTGTAGAACTTACGGTGCAGACGCTGTCCGGCATCTTCTCAAACACAAGGGGCAGAAGCTCTGAAGGAAAAGTCTCACGGATCACCTCCGCCTCCGGAAAAAGCCGATGATAGTAAAGAATATCATCCGGATGCGTCTTAATGATAACTTTCCTGTCTCTTAAATAATAAGCAAAGAGGTGATGGTAAATACAGATCTGTCCGTCGTAGGGAAGCTGCCCCAAATTGGCAAACTGCTGGGTCAGAAGAAGCACTCTGTCCTCCCTCCCCTTTTGAAAAGGAAGGGTAAAAATATGCCGGATGTCGTCTTTTTTCTGATCCGTCAGACTGTGGAAGTGTTCCATAACCTGAAAATCTTCTGCCTTTTTGTCATAAAATCCCTGTTCCTGGGCTTTCATATCACAATATTTTTTTGTAATCATGGAATTTTGATGGTCATACAGTCTATACTTTTCAATCAATTCATATCTGGCAGGTGAACTTTTTCGATGAATATCAGCCAGAATCCAGGGACGGCTTAAGGCTCCGCTTCCATCCTCAAACATTTCAAAGGGAATCCCTCGAAAAGCCATATATACCTGCAGGTAAGTGTGGATGCCTGCTGCCAGTATTTTTTCAAAATCCTCCAGAGCATAAGGCAGGCTTACCTTCAGTTCTTCTTCTACCTGACGTATGATCTCATCCTCGCTCCCCCTGTATCCGCCAAAGCGGAACAGATATACTTCGTCAAAAAAGCCCTTTGTCTCCAGTTCCCAGTATTTCGGCATCCTCTCCCGGATATAGGTTCCCAGGATTAAGATACATTTCTGATCTTTATAAAAAACCTGTCTGTGAACCATACATTCCAGAATCTGGTACGACGACAGCGCCTGATATAATATCATGATCCTTCCTCCCATAATCCTGCTTTTTTCATTACCTCTGATACTGATTCCATCACAGCCTCTTCCCCAGTAGCAAAAAGGTCTCGGCCAAAGATATAATTTCCGAAATATTTTTTCAGCCACAGAAGATTTCTGGAAAAATACTGAAACGGCATATAGGCGTCATGACCGGATATATCCAGCATAAAGGGAAAATCCCGGAACCTTTTCTGATACTCCTTTACAAAATCCAGCGTTCCCTGATGGATCTCCCGGTTATGGCGGTAGTTTTCCACTTCCGGAATGTCATAGAGAAACTTCCCCTGCTGATCAAAGCCAAGGAAGGTGGGAGTGCTTGACTGGGTGAGTATCTCAAAAAAGAAAGAATTAAGTTTCTTGTTTTCTTCCTGATGGGTGTCGTGGAGCCCCTTATTGTACATATTGGAAAAGATGTAAGTTTCCACTCTTTTCCTCTGCATCATCCCGGCCATATAAGTGTCATTGACATTTCTTGCAGCTGCCAGCAGACAGTGGATCCGACAGTCCATCCCGTATGCCTCCTCCACAAGATACTTAACCTGAAGCACATTGTTGCCGGACCATCCTACATCTACTACCGCTGCCTTTTTCGCATTCTGGATCTTTCTCTCCAGATAAGAACGGATATAAGTATCATCGGCCTCATAACAGCTGCATACTTCATCCCAGTGATCCAGCAAAAGCTCCCTTAATACTTTCTCATTTCCCGGTGTCAGAAATTCTTCTTCCTTCAGCCGGTAATCCGGCAGATATGCTTTTAGTCTTCCAATACCGGTCCGCTCCAGCAGCGTCCCTATCATAGATTTATACAGTGCATTGACCTTATGATGAACGATCTGCAGAAGGTAAGGATGCCTGTTCTTTCTCACTGTCGTTTTCACCACCGGAATCCTGGACCAGAGAACATACTCTGTGGGGATGTCCGGATACATTTCCTGAAAAACTTTCTGATAAATATCCCCTTCCCGCGCAAGGAACAGGACCTTCTCCAGCTCATGTTCCCTGACATAACGGGCAATCCACTGGCAAAATCCCATGCAGTAAAACCCGGTATAGACAAACCCCACTTCATAGTAAGGGGTAAAACTTCTCCTTCCGCTGTGCAGCCAGGCATTAACGATCCCACGATAAGCGCTCCCCGCAAGATAAGACATATCCTTCGCCCGGTATCTCCTGCCCGCCTCATTGACATTCTGATAAAACCGGGCGTCAATTCCCTTTTTCCGGGCTGATTCCAGATCAGATACAGGATGATCCCCCACATGAACGATGGTTCTGCCTGCATACTTCTTTTTCAGCACATCATAGAGTCCCCCGTCTCTTTTGGAACAGTTATAGTCGCAGGATACAATAATTTCGTCAAAGCCTTCATAGCCGCAGCAGGAAAGGAGTTTCTCCATTTTGGCAGCAGAAAGATACATATCCGACAAAGCTACCAGGATCTTGCCCTGTTCTTTGAGTATATGAAAAACTTCCAACATGTAGGGATTCCCGTAACACAGGCGGCATTCCATGGAAAATTCAAGTGCAGCACCTTCCTTCGGGTCGATCCCGGTCTCGTCCGCCAC
Source organism: Claveliimonas sp. (assembly GCF_037273965.1). NCBI lineage: Bacteria > Bacillati > Bacillota > Clostridia > Lachnospirales > Lachnospiraceae > Claveliimonas > Claveliimonas sp. Next base: position 11,619 of record NZ_JAYAZJ010000071.1, read on the forward strand.
AAGATCATAGATTTCCTCCAGTGTCACTTCCCTGTTGCCCCTTTTTAAACGGCTGTTCTGCCTTGCTTCTTCCTCCGCACTTCGCCTGATCTCACAGAAATCCATAATATCAAGCTCCTCCCCTTCCAGAACAAAGAGGTCGTAAGGGTGCTCAAAGGGACGGAAGATCAGTGTGTCAAAAACATCGAATGAAATGACTTCATAGGGCATCATCCCTTTTGCAAGATGCATAAAGCTGATCCGTCCATCGCCGGCTGATTCGGCCCCTTTCTCCGGCAGAGGGCCACTGTTTCCTCCCCTGTATTTTTCTGCCGGCGCCGTTACAGAAACAGGGATGGAATAATCATGGTATTTCTTCCCGTCCCCTGTATATTTCAGCTTGTACTCATAGGAAATTCCCCCGATGATCTTTTCATCCATATATGAGTCCTTTTCGGTCTGGATCAGAAATATATACGGTTTCCCTTCCTCCGCGCGGTAGAGATTATAATGAATAGCCCCCGACGCCCTTTTCCAGGAAATTCGGATTCCTTCTCCTTGTTTTGCCTCCGCTGTCATAATCCCTGCCGCCGTATTTTGATTTCTGTTTTTTCCTTTCATATCTGAGGAACCATTTTCTTTTTCCAGCTTTTGGGACAATTGCTCCATAAAGTACAGTTCTTTATTCTGTACGGCAGATACGGTCAGAACCTCTGAAAATTCGCTGTAAAATCTGCCATCCAGGGAAACCTTATATTTAAGGAAATACATTTTTCCATTTCCCATTCCCTGCAGGGTGCATACATGATGCTTTTCTTTTTGCAAAAAATGGTATTTCACCCCGTCTGTAGAAAGATAAATATTGTAGCACACAGCACCCGGCACCCACTCCATGCGAACCTTTGCACTGTCCTTCTTTTGTTTTACAAGGACAAACGTATGGATCCGGTTTTTCTGACTGTTCCGGTATTTCCAGGACAATCCCAGAAGCACAAGCCAATGTTTCCATCTTTTCTTCTTATGCTCCTCTAAATGTCCCCGGACATAGCGCTCATATTCTTTTTGTATTCTCTCATTTCGGCGGACAATCCTGTCATAAAACCAATCCTTCATACTGTATTCCCCTTTTTTCCAGAATCATCTCCACAAATTCACGTACTGCTCCTTCCCCTCCTTTGCTGGAAAGTACAAAAGGACAGAAGGCCTTGATCTGTTTCGCTGCATCCTGAGGACAGACAGCCGTCCCTACGCATTTCATTGCCTCCAGATCATTCAAATCATCTCCAATATAGGCAGCCTCCTCCGGGGCAATCTTTTTCTCTTCAAGGAAGCGGACAAGGAACTCTTTTTTATCCTTTATATTCTGAAAGACCTCCCGGATGCCAAGCTCTTTTGCTCTTCTCGAAACACACATGCTCTCTCTTCCTGTCAGGATCACAGTCTCAATTCCCGCCTGTCTTGCAAGGAGGATCCCTGCCCCGTCCTTAATGGAAAACTTTTTCATTTCCTCTCCCCGGCTGTCCAGATAAACCCCTCCGTCTGTCATCGTGCCGTCCACATCCAGGATCAGATACCGAATCATATCCAGCTTTTCAAGTACCTGCTGCATTTAAACCGCCTCCTCGTATTGTGATGGAGTCAGGAACAAAATCTTGATTTTCTTCTGCAGTTTCCGGATCTCTCCGGCAATCTTCCGGTTATCTCCCTCTCTGGCATTTTGAAACGCCCCGAAATATCCTTTCATATAATCTTCTCCTTCCTCTGTGTATCCGTCAAACCCTGCAAGTGCGGCTTCCTTTACTTTCAGAAGGCTCATCAGACGAAGAAGCATAATGCCGCAGTTTTCCGAAGGCTCTTCTCCTTCCAAGGCAAGGCGCCGGTAATTGATGACATCATCTCCCGGACGAACGCCTTTTGTAATGTTAGATGTAAGAATCACATGGATATCCTGTTTCCGAAGCGCCTGATACTCGGCAAAACGTTTTGCATTGCTGAAAAAGGCAAAGCCGCCTTCCTGCTCCGCAAAATAGAAATTTGCTGACACGATGATTGCCTTTTGGGATCTGATATAGCCTTTCACCTTATCCCACTGATATTCGAGACTTGTCCCCGGAGCCAGCAAAACTACCGCACGGCCTTCAAATATCTGTTTCAGACTGCCAAGGGAAGCCTGATCTGACACAGTCTGATTTTTATATTCTTGATACAGCTCTTCAATACAAGCCGGATCAAAGGCACTTTTTTTGTTTTCCGGCAGCATTTTTAAGATCTGATGCATGTCTCTTGCGGTGAGGGTTCCTTTTGACAGCAGATATTCGGCATAATTCCGGTGGAGATTATATTTTGCTGAGATGAAATATTCCGCCATGTAACCCCAGGGTTCCCTGCTCTTGATGGGAGTAATATACTCCTCGATGGCATCCAATACCGGATCAATGTCATAATCTTTCCCATAACTTCGGTTCATATAATCCATGATCAGTTCCAGACAGAGATTCCCCGGTACCCGCCCCATTCCGTTTAAAGAAGCGTCCAGAACGCAGTTTCTCCTTGGATCCTTCATCTCCAGAAACGTCTGGGCAAGAAGGAAAGACTGGGCCATGTTTTCATGGAGGTGAAGGCCCAAAACAATCGCTTCGTCTAAATTGTTCTCACAGAGAGAATAAATCCTCACCAACTCTTTTTTTGTCATGGAACCAAAGGTATCTACAATAGAAAATCCGTAAGGTTCCAGATTGCTGACTTTTTTCAGAAGCTTTACCAGCTCCTGATCCCGGTAACCCATAATATTGATGGGATTGATAAAAAGCTGGTAGCCTTTTTCCTTCACCTTTCTGCAGAAATCCAGTCCTTCTTCCGCATCATAGTCATGGAAAGTAACACGCACTGCGTCCACAGTCCCGTCACACTCTTCCAGATTTCGTATATCATACTGATTGTGAAGAGCCATAGCTACAAATTTTGTATTTCCATGGCTGGAAGGAAGGACTTTTTTCAATTCTCTTACAGAATGAAACAAGGTACGGTCAGGATCATAGGTACAGTTCCTTAAAAATCCCACCTCCACCAGATCTGTTTTGGCCTCGATCAGCCTGTCAATGATACTTCGGATTGTCTTTTCCCCAAAATTCCAGTCGTTGATGTACCCTCCGTCCCTTAACGTACAATCCAGCAGTCTAATGTTTTCCATGTCCGTCTCCTTTCTGATCTCCGGTGTCATCCTGCTCTTTTTCCTCTACCCCTTCCGCATTTTCTTTCTGAAACAGAATGCGGACAGTGAGAAACAAAAGGCGGATATCCAGCCGGAGTGAATATTGATAAATATAGATCAGGTCGTATTTTATCTTATCTTCCGGGCCCGTATTGTATTTCCCGTATATCTGTGCATATCCTGTAAGACCTCCCCGCACTTTCAGCCTCTCCGTAAATTCCGGGATTATTTTTGCATACTCTTCAATAAACTCCCGCCGTTCCGGTCTTGGACCTACCAGAGACATCTCTCCCCGAAAGATGTTAAAAAGCTGTGGCAGCTCGTCAAAATGAAGATTCCGGATTACTCTCCCCACCTTTGTAATGCGGCTGTCATATTTTCCCGCAAGCCTTGGCCCGTCCTTTTCCGCATCCACATGCATACTTCTGAATTTCAGCATGTCAAATTCCCTGCCGCCCTTTGTCACTCTTTTCTGCCTGTAAAATACGGGACCTCTATCCTCAAGCTTAATACCAAGTGCGATCAGCAGCATGACAGGAAGGGCTGGAACAAGAAGAAGGAAGGATACTATCACATCCTCTGCCCGCTTTATCACCTCCTGCTCCCTTGTGAGGCGACTTTGGCTGCATCGGAAAAGTACTTTGTCATAAAGCCGCAGGATCGTAGTATTTTTGATATAAATATCTGTCACTTTTGGAATACTGTAGCATTCCCGGTCCATCCGGACAGCGGTTTTCATAAGCTCATTTCGCTCCTGACAGGGAATATCTCCAAGGAAAACCGCCTCACATTCTTCCATCAGTTTCATTGCTTTTGGGATTCCCTCTCTAAAATGCATAGATTTTGTAATTTGAAAGTATCCGTTGATCCGGTTATTTTTCAGAACAGTCTCAGGCATCCTCTCTCTGTTCCCGTAAATAAAAAGAGCTTTCTTGAAGGACTGTCCCTTCAGATAAATCCAGAAAAAGAGAACGGCCCACAGGATACCTGACATGACCTCTAATAAAGTCAGTGTGAAAAAATATGGAAGTATGGCTTCAAAGGAGAGCGTGCTGACTGTATACATCAGCAGGGCAAAAAAGAGATTTGCACACAGAGCGCCGAAAAACTGCCCGTATACAAGGTCAAGGATCCTCCTTTGCTCGATATTTCCGGCCTCCAGCATCAGATAAGATACTTCCAGCATCACCATATACAAAAGAGTGACCGGAAGATAACGCTCTTTCCAGATTTCCCGCATTACTTGTGCCGATGCCAGAAAATACAGGGCGATAAGCATCCCCTGAGTCAATATTTTCCATGCTTTAAATGTATTGTGTCCTTTCCTCATTGTCTTATACCTGCGGTTTTTCTTTTCTTTCACTGGGTATCTGCGCTGGTGTCCCAGTCAAACAAACGCTCCAGAGCTTTTCTGACCTTTTTATCCTGTAAAAAAAGCAGCAACGGTGCATAGGCATCTCTCCCCTTTATGATTCCCCTTTCTCCTGTAACAAATTCAGGAAAATATTTTCTGTAATCCGCCGTAAAATCTAAAATCCCTCGCTGAATCTGCCGTATCTGCTTTCCGTGAGCCTCTTTCTTTCCATAGCGGAATCCTACTTTTCCATTCTCGTCCAGGCAAAAGCCTTTCAATGTGGGGGAATCCGAAGTAAAAAGAAGCTCCATGTACAGATTATGCTTCCGGTTCAGGTCGTGAAATTTCCAGAGATCTCTGTTTTTTGTCTGTGAAAAAAGATAGCTTGCTATCATTCCATCAAAAAAGCAGCTCTCCGACGTATCCGGTCTTGGATTGTGACAGGTGTTTGTACCTGCCAGAAGGCCATACACCTTGCAGGAAAGTCCAAATTCCTCTCTTAAGAGATGCGAAATCCCCAGTGCTCCGCTTCCGGCCCAGCCAATATCCACTACGGCAATCCTGCTATGATTCTCCGCAAGGGATGTCAGATATTCTCTGGCAGCCTCTTTTTCTTCTCGGTAGGCTGTTTCCACCTGCTGCCATCTTCTTTTCAGACAGAAGCGGCATCTTTTGGCAAGGGGAAGATCCAGCCGGGTATCGGCTCTGCATCCCAGATCTTTGCAGACTTCCAAAAGCATATGCTCCAGCTCCATTGCCTTGAAAATTTCTGCCATGGAATAGCCCTGTCCTGTTTTCTGGAAAAGGAACCTTTCAAAAAAATCTTCCTTCCATGCGCTGCTAAGAATCCGTGCCGCTGCTCCCCGGGACCAGAGCACATAGACTGTCTCCTCCCCGGGGTACAGACAATCATAGATTTTTTTCAGAATTTCTCCATCTCTTGCCAGAAACCAAATCTGTGAAATCTCTTTTCTCCTGACAAAATCATGGATAAACTGGCAGTATCCAAGAGCCAGGATCCCTCCGTACACATAACCGTATTCATAAAAGGGAGAATAAATCCTGCTGCCGTTATGAAGCCGGATATTCACCATTCCTCCATACATACTGCCTGTAATGACCGACATATCCCGGGGGCGGTATCTTCTCCCCTGCATCTGGATATTGGGATACCAGAACGTATCCCATCCTGCTCTTTTTGCCATCGCAATGTCACTGTACCGATCATCCCCGATATGGAGGAAATTTTTCTGCCCTGCAAGCTCCGCTTCCACCTTCCCGTACATCGTCCCCTCTGCTTTCGTGACTCCCCACCGGGATGAAACAAAACAGGCATCCAGCCCTCCGAATCCCTTTTCTAAAAGCAGACTCTCCAGAAATTCCTGTTCCAGATACATATCGCTGACAGCGATCACTGTTTTCCCGGCTTCTTGAAGCTTCTGCGGAACGCCGGCAAAATAAGGATTTGCAAAACAGTATTTCCGCTCCATGTCCTTTTCTTTGGCTATCCCTTCTTCCGCCGGGATTCCGGTCATCTTTTCCAGAAGATCCCAGATTTCCGCAAGAGTCACTTCCACTCCTTCTCCACACTTTTTTTTCCTCTGCCTGGCCTTTCGCTCCGCTTCTACCCGAAGCAGCCGGAAGTCAGGGCAGGAAAAATGCATCCCTACCAGATAAAAAAGATCTGCCGGTTCCGAAAACGGCCGGACAAGCAGCGTATCAAATACATCGAAGGAGATCACGTCAGCAGCCATCATCTTTTGTTTCAGCGCTCTTTGATCCATGCGCCCCGGACAGGCTGACTCCTGAAGCTTCAGTTTCTTTTTCTCATAAGTCTTTCCGGAAAATCCGCTGTCATCTCTGCCGCCCAGCACATAATACCGGATATTCCAAAAAAGAAGGGCGCACCAGCTAAGAAGCTGTCCCTTCTTTCCGCCATACGTCTTCCTCATTTCGTGATACCGCTTGCGAATACCGGGAACCCGGTTTACCAGCAGTTGGTAAAGCCATATGCGCCCTGCGCTTTTCATCTCTTTTTCTCCTTTCCATACTCCACATAAGCCCGGCAGACTTCCCCCGGATTCCCGGTCATTTTCTGCTCTCCTTTTTCAATCCACACCGCCCGGCTGCAGTTTTTCAAAATTGTGTCTGTAGAATGAGAGACGATCAAAACCGTTGCCCCGCTGTGTATCATCTCTTCGATGCGTCTGCCGCTTTTTTCCTTAAAAAACAGATCTCCCACACTTAGCACCTCGTCCAGGATCAGGATCCCAGGCGTTTCTCTTACCGTGGCAATGGCGAATCCCAAACGGGATATCATACCGGAGGAAAAGTTTTTTATCTTCTGTTCCATAAAGCCCTCCAACTCTGCAAACTCCACGATCTTTCTATATTTTCTCCGGATAAACTCCCTGCTGTATCCCAAGATCGCACCATTCAGATATACATTTTCTCTGGCGGTCAGTTCCCGGTCAAAGCCGGTCCCCAGCGTAAGGAGCTGAACCTGGCTCTCATCTACCTGTACACTTCCTCCTGTAGGGATCATAGCGCCGGAAATGATCTTCAAAAGGGTACTCTTCCCTGATCCGTTGGTTCCGATAATTCCCATCACTTCCCCCTCATACACATCAAAACTGATATGATCCAAAGCTTTGAGTGTACGGTAGCGCCGTCTGCCTGCCGCCAGCTGCACTGTAAATTCCTTCAGACTGGAAGCGCTTTCTTCCGGTACTTTAAAATACATACTGACGTCCCGAACAGAAATAACCGGGCAGCCTGCCTTTTTCTTTTCCTCTTTCATGTTCTCTTTCCCCTCCTTTTATTATAAATCCCCATGTCCGCATACCCTTTTACAATTTCTGTATGACTTTGCTCTGGCTTTTCTGAAATACAAATTTGCCTGCCCCGTACATCCCAATCCCCCACACAAAAATCCGAATCATAACAGCTGATCGGGGTAAGGTTCCATAAAGGATGCAGTCTCTGGCCGCCGCAATGAAATTATAGATGGGATTCTGCCAGATCAGCCGCTGCATAGTCTCCGGCAAAAGTTCCAGTGGATAAAAGAGAGCAGAAAGGTACATCCAAAGCGTCAGGAAAACTGAATACAAATGCCGCACATCACCGAAAAACACATAAAGCACTGACAGCAGATATCCCATGCCAAGAGAAAACAGGAAAATAAAAAACACGATCACAGGAAACAGGAAAACTGCTGCCGACAGGCGTATTCCAAAAATCAGCAGAATGATCCCATAGGCGATAAGGGAATAGAGGAAATTGACAAAAGCTGTATATACCCTGGCAAAAGGAAACACCTCCCTTGGGAATTTCACCTGCAGGATCAGAGTCTGATTATCCGCAAGAGCTGTCATGGCTGTATTGGTGGCCGTAGTAAAAAAATTCCACAGGATAAAACCTGTCAGGTAATAAACCGGATAATTTTCAATGGATTTTCGGAACATGGCAGAAAAGACCAGAGACAGAACAGCCATAGAAAGCAGAGGGCTTAAAACACTCCACAGGATTCCCAGCCTGGATCTGCTGTATTTTCTTTTCAGTTCCCTGGAAACCAGTTCCTGTATCACAAAATAGGATTGCTTTCTCATTTTTTCCGTTTCTCCATGATCTGCTTTTTGATGTAGAGGATGTACTTATACATCCGGTTTTGCCAGAGATGCCATCTTATCCTCTTTCCTCCAAGTACAATGCTCCCCTCCATCCAGGCGCTTTCCTTTACCGGTTCTTTTCGGATACCGGTCATAGATGCTCCTCTGGGCAGTACGTGACTGTTTCGGATCTCTTCTTCTGTCAGGGGAACAGCGATCTTCTGTCCCTCTCCCCTGACGTCATCATTAAACCAGAGATTCCCAAAAGCCTGCGCCTGTTCCTTATCAGGTCTGCTCATCAGATCTGCCATCTTTCTCTGTATCACATCAGGATCAAGCATCTGCCACAGATGCAGACGGTCCGGAAGTTCCAAAGCTTCTTTCTGCGCCTCTTTTTCTACTGCGTCTGCAATGATTTCCAGCGCTTCTTTATTTTTCACTTCTCCCGGCTCTCTGACCGGTTCATATCCCCCGGACGTTTCCTTATATCCCAGCGTCATCTGTTCCGGTTCGCTGAACATGCATTCAAACAAGCTGTTGGAAAAATGTACTTTTCTCTTTATCTTGCCGAATGGTTCGAAATAGTATGCATGATAATTCTCTTTTTTCTCCCCCTCCGGGATATGATAAAGGCCGAAATAATATCCCGTCAGCCTCCCCCTGTAGCCGGCTGATTCCAAAAGGATCCGAAGGGTCATCTGCATACTTCCGGTCCACCCGCTGTCCGCCACCGCCCAGCGCACTGCATCCATAAGTCCCTCTGCCTTAAGATACCCGGCAGCTGCGTCATATGCTTCCCCGGCATGAATATTTACATATTCCCAAAATTTTTCCATGTCCAAAAGCTCTCTTTTCAACATCTGGACTTCTCCATAGGACAAGATCCGGTCCATCTCTTTTTGTCTTCCCAAAAGTCCGGCAATTTCCCCAGCCTCCTCATCGGTCAGCGCTGCCCTTTTTAATACTTTCTCAAGGGTCACATCTATTCCTCCCAGGCAGATCTGTTCTGCCGCCTCCTTTCCGAGCAGATGGAAAGACGGGATCCGAAGTGCATATCTGGAACAACGAAGATACCGGCACTCTATTTCAGGTTCTCTTCCCCGGCTTAAAATTTGTGCCGCCCGGTACATCGGATATCCGTCTCTGGCAAGAAAATAAATCCGCCGGATATTCTGTTCTCCGGCGGATTTCAAAACCCATTTTACAAATTCTACAAATGCAGGAGCCAGTATTGCTTCAGAATCCCGGCTGATGATCTCGGCATGGGTATGGGTACTCACCGCTTTGTCTCCTTTCCTTAAGCACCGCCTGCCCTCCTGCCTGACAGCGTTTCAGCCCCCGGTATATGATACCCGGGATCATCCACACCGCCAAAGGTTTATAGCGGTACATCCATGCTTTTGCCCCGTTCAGTCCAAGTGCCGCAAACCCAAGGCGGCGAAGCCTGATCTCATCTATTCTGTAACAGAGCCGCCGCTTCCTGTAACTTCCTTTGTCCTCCCGGTAGCAAAACAATTTCTTCTGAAGATTATACCCACGGCAGCCGAAAATATGCAGGCGCATAAAAAGTTCATAGTCCTCGCATCGCTTTGTTTCATCTGACACATGATAATATCCGTGCTTTTCAAATACGCTCTTTCTGAACATCACAGAAGGATGAATGTAGGGTGAAGAAGAAAGAAAACTCTCTTTTTTCGGAATTTCAGGCATTTCTCTTACGCCCCACACCCCATCTTCTCCTATGAGAAAAGCGCTGCATCCCACAAACTCATACTCTTTGTGTTCATCCAGAAAATGCGCCTGTTCCTTCAGCCGGTCCGGCAGAGAAATATCATCACCGTCCATCCTTGCAATATACTCTCCCTCCGCCTCCTGGATACACTGATTCAGGCCATAGGCAATACCGCGGTTTTCCTTTCCTTCCAGACAGCGGATCCTTGAATCCAACATTTCAAGACTTTTGATCCTCTCTTTCCACTCTTCGGATGAACCATCATCATAGATCAGAAGTTCCCAGTCCCTTTCACTCTGTTCCAAAATAGATCTGGCCGCCGTCTCCAGCTGGGAAAACGGCTTTGGATTGTAAACACTCATGATCACACTGACTTTCCTTCGATTCATGTTCCTTGCTTCCTTTCCCAATGCTTTTGTAAATCATTTCCATTTTTGATTTTGACTGTTCTGCACTAAATGCAGATGCAGTTCTTACTGCTGCTTCTTTCATGGCAGACAGTTCATTTCCCCGCTTTGCTTTCCTTTCTATCTCTTCGATCGCTGCGCGAAACCCTTCCGTTTTTCCCGGGTCACAGAGGAACCCGTTTTCCCCATGCCTTACATATTCTCTTGTCCCTCTGTTTTCCGCTGCCGCTACCGGAACAGCGCAGGCCATTGCTTCCAAAGCGGCCATTCCCAGTCCCTCTCGCTTAGACGGAAACAGGAAGAGATCTACTCCCTGTAAAACAAAGGGCAGATCCCGGCGAAATCCCAGAAAACAGACGATACCATCCAGTCCCCTTCTTTTTACCTCTCTTTTTAATTTAGATTCATAAGGTCCTGCACCGCATATCACATAT
>NZ_JAYAZJ010000072.1:0-39751 GCF_037273965.1 Claveliimonas sp.
CTTAGAAATTTTCAGGGTCGTTGTCTATTGTTCAGTTATCAAGGTGCTTTCTGCTTGTTTCGCTCATCAGCGACAACTTCTACAGTTTATCATGTCGCTTGATGTTTGTCAACAACTTTTTTCATTTTTTCTTTTTCCGTATTCTCCCGAATCAGAAAGAAGAAGAGATGAGATGAAGTTGTTTTGCGCCGTCTCACGCGACAGCTTTGATATAATATCACTTCTATTTTTCAAAGTCAACCTTTTTTTCTATTTTTCTTTTACTTTTTTATTTTTCTTTATTTCCTCTGCTCGAAGCCTACAGAGCAAAGAGTTCCGCAAGCGGAACTCTCGCGCCGAGCGCGGCCGCTTTAACGGCAGATTTCTATTGAATAATACAAACTTGCGGCCACTATCTTAGAGTGACCGCAAGTTTCATGATCGGATTAAATTCATATATAACTCTTAGGATTCCATTATTCTGAATTGCTGTGTAAGCTTCCTTTCCGAAAGACGTCGTATAAAGAAACGTGACAAACATAAACAAAACCCACACGATGATCAGCGCCCCTCCCGCACCGAGAATCCCCCCGGCAAGGCGGTTGATCAATCCGAGCACCGGCAAATTCGCTATAATGTCCAATGCAAAAATAACGGCGCGAAGTATAATCGTAATAATAATAAAGGTAAGAATAAATGCCAGAATATTAATGATCAGTTTTGCCGCTGCTTTTGCTATATACTGCACAAAAGTATCTGCGCCCAGCTTTTCATATATATCTTCATTATTATTTGTAAGCAGAAGTGATTTAAATATTTCCGGAATATCCGCCCCTTCTATCGCCGCCACTTGTGCATCCTTTGGTATTTCCGCTTCTTCCAGCAAGCTTTCACCCTCCTCGCCTCCAGAGCGCAGCCCGGAAAGAAGGCTGCTGGAAATTCCGTACTCCGCCAACTCTTCATCCGATATATTCCCATTAATAATATCCTGTATTGTAATGCCCGCCGCATTCAGCTGTTCTTCTGTAATGCCCGCTGCATTCAACGCTCTTCTGATATTCTCCTCCGTCATCATAGAGCCTGTATTTTCCTCGTCTCCCGATGAAAACATACCGCCAATGGCGCTTACCGCCTGATCCTCAATCATAGTATCCAGCGGAGTCATACTTATAATCCCTTCGCTCACATAGGGCGTGAGGAAAAATACCAGCACAAAAGTTACGATAGTCGCTGCCAAAGATACTGCTATTTTAACTGCTCCTCTGTAAATTCCTACTACAATGCAGATCAAAAAAATGATCCCTGTTGTAATCACTATCCAATTCATAAGCTCTCCTTATTTTACAAACCGAACCACTTCCATTCCGTTTGCATTCATCACAATGTATTTATTAACGCCCAGGATCGGGAACATTTCCTGTATTGTCTCATTCAGTTCTCCGTCAAATTTTTTGATTCCGTTTCTTGTAAAAACGCTGCACTTTTTCCCTTCATACATAATAACCTGACTGCCGCATATTTTTACGTTGGAATAATCTCCACTGAAATTTTCGGAGAGGACCTTCTTTCCGTTTTTATTGTAAAGACAGAGTTCATTCCCTTCTTCTCCTTCATTTTTCAGTATAAGTCCTATATATCTTGTGCTGTAAAATACGCTTTTTATTTCTTTCTCCAGCTCTACTGTCTGAGCCAGTTTAGGCGTTTCCTTCCCTTTATAGATCAGCAATCGATTATTTCCTACAATCACAGACGTTTCCTGATCAAGGAAAAAAGCGGAAGGAGCTGTCATATCTTCATAATTATCCGTCACAATTTCATAATTATCAGCTTCCTTTCCTCCTTCTCCGAAATTATAGTAATATACATTTGTCGATGCTTTTCCATTCTGGATCACAAGATAAGATACCAGAAGGATTGTTCCATCATCCGACAAACTGATGTTGAGAGGATATCCGGTTCCCGCCAGAGACGCCGACAATTCTGCAAGCACATTTCCCGCCGCATCATAACATATAATCTGCGGCGAAGCATCATCTTTCAAAATAGCCGCCACAATACCCTGGGAAGATACTGCGATTTTCTCTATGGGCCGCGTAGTCTCTATTTCTCCCTTTAAACCTTCTTTTGTAAATACTTCAATACTGTTTCCGCCTTTGTCCGCAACTGCTGCCGATTCTCCGTAAACAGTAATAACCGGATTTTGAATCTGATAAGACTGATTCCACTCTTCCTCTCCTTTTCTATTGAGAAAAGATATTCCATCCCGGCTGTATTTAAGCACTCCGTCGGCAAATTCTTTGTAACTGCTGTTCCCCGAATTTTCCGAACGATAAACATCAATTGTTCTTACCGATGTATATGTCTGGAGCTGAATAACCAGATACACCCCAATCAAAGCCAGTATAACTGCCGCCGTGCCGATGATCGTTCGCCGGCGCATTTTCGTCTTATGGCTTTTGATCTGCTCTTCCAGCTCCTCTATAGAGTAATCCTCCATGCCCTCTGTCGGCATCTTCTGTGTCTGTTCCTTTTCCTGCTCTCCCTGGAGTTTACTTTTTTTCCTTAGCTTCATAAATCAACCTCTTTAGTCTACGTTATGCGTACAGTATAACACACTCTTCCCCTGTTATGGTAGCAGCAATTTCTGACCAATGAAAATAAGGTTCCCATCTGTGAGCCCGTTCATTTTACAGATTGCCTCCGCTTCTTCTGTTGTTCCGTACAATTTCAGGCTGATCTTGTCCAGTGTATCTCCCCTTTGTACTGTATAATAATCTTCCTCGCTTAATTCTTCCTGTATAGTAGATATAGGAGGCTGTATGTCCGAAGAAGCCTCTTCCTCCTGCCCGCTATCCCCCTGGGCAGCCGCCTCCTCACTGTCCGGATCATCTGCCGCTTTCGCATCAGCGCCGGCTTCCGTCTGCCTCTCTTCCTCGCCGCTGCCCTGCACGGATTTTGACAGCGTTTCTATAGAAGACTGTACAGAGTTCATCTTATCATAATTATTCATGGTCGAGATACCGATTGCCAGCACTACCACAACCAGCAGCGCACTTGTAAGATATACCAGCTTGGAATTATTTTTCTGCTCTTGCACTTCCATTTTTTCTTTTATCGCAGAACGAAAATTCTTTGCAGCTCGATCCTCAACCACTTCACTGGGTGTCACGCCAATCTGCCGCCGTGTATTGATCATGTAATTCTGCATCTCCGGGTTTTTTTCATAGAAAATATAATATCCGCCCATCTGCATTAATTCATGATATTTGTATGCGAAATAAATCTCTTCGTCCTCTTCTGCATGCTTTAATATGAAAATACTATTCTTCTTTGTAAAAATCTGTTCATGGATCTTCACCATACTGCCGGACAATGTCATCGGCCTGCCGGGAGCGATCAGGAACCATCCTACTATATCTTTTTCCGGAAAATAAGTTTTGCACTCCTCTTTTGCTTCTTCCAGAATACCGGGCAGGATCTTGATCTCCCCTGCATTTTCTTCTACTTCCTTTATCTGGACCGCACCGGTAATGCACACACATTCCTGTCCTTCTATCGACAGGCTTTCTCCCATCAGAAGCGCTCCTACAGGCATGTCCGACGCCTTGTCCCTTAACTGGGCAAGGTAAGTATCTACGTAATCTTCCACGTAAATTTTGGGCGTGTCGCATACGTTTCCTACCTGCCTTACATTCTTCGGAAACTTTCTTTCCATATACTCTCACCTCATTGCATATTTTTGATTATCATAGCATAAGGTTTTTGCGCATTTTATCATAAGCTGGAGCCTGTCCACAGAAGTTTCCGTTTTCTTTTTTCCACCTTCGACATCTTCCGTCTGTCTCCGGCATACAGCTCTGTTCTTTTCTGTCAGAATAAAAAAGGCAGCTACACGCCGCCTTTTTTCATATTTTCTTCTGTCCATCTTTCAAATGTATCTCTTGTCTGCTTCCAGTGAGATCTGCTGATAGGTACCTTGTCTCCGCTGCGAAGTGTAATTTCCGCTCTTCCAAAGATACGGATTTTCTCCATATTCACAATAAAACTGTTATGGCACATTACAAATCTTTCCTTATCCAGATACGCTTCCACCTCTGACATTTTCATGGTCGTAAGGACAATTCCAGTTAATGTGTGAATTTTAGTAATTCTTTTATCCCTCTCTATATATTCAATTTCTTCTTCATCAAGAACAAATTCATTTTTCCGATAGGGAAGAACAAGAAATCTTTTTCTGCTGTACTTATTTTCCTCCATATATCCCATTATCTTTTCCAGATATTGCTTTAATATCTTTCGATCATCTTTCTTTTCCCCATCAAATCCGCTTTCGTGAAGCGCTGTAGTCTGATGCATCCCGCTCCCTCCTCACATACCTTTCCTGTTACTGTCATTCCCCTATTTCGCCAAAAAACTTCATCTTTAGAAGTATTTTATCAATTAATTGGTCTAATATCAATATAAATACGTTGCCTTTTTAACATACTAGACACAGAAAATATTTTGGGCAGGGATCGATATGAAAATATACTGGAACGGAAAAACAAAAAATATCATTGGCCCATCCATCCGGGTGCTGCGCAAACAGGCAAAACTGACCCAAAAAGAACTTGCAGAGAAGTTACAGCTTCAGGGTTATGATTTCAGTGATCTGACGATCCTTAGAATTGAACAGGGCAGCCGTTTTGTTCCTGACTATGAAGTACTGGCTCTTGCACGCTTCTTCCAGGTCAGCCCAAACACTCTGCTGGATGGCTCTGTTATTTCCGAAAAAAAAAGCAGCCCATGACAGGTGCTGCTTTTTTATTGCTATTCGCAGAATTTCTTTATTTTTTCATAGATACTTTCGGCATCTAATCCGTATTTGCGGATCAATTCTACAGCCGGACCGGATTCTCCGAATGTATCGTTGATACCGATCTTCATCACTTTCGCCGGAGCTTTTTCCGCAACTACATCACATACTGCACTTCCCAGGCCTCCGATAATAGAATGCTCTTCCACTGTCACGATCTTGCCTGTCTTTGCAGCTGCACTGATCACAGCTTCCTCATCCAGAGGTTTAATGGTATGCATATTAATCACCTGTGCACTGATCCCATCTGCTTCAAGCTTCTTCGCTGCTTCCAGAGATTCTGACACAGTAAGACCTGTAGCAATAATGGTAACGTCTGTTCCTTCACGGAGAACAACTGCCTTGCCAAGCTCAAATTTGTAATCCGGATTATCGTTGATAACCGGAACTGCAAGACGTCCAAAACGCAGATATACAGGGCCCTGATGTTCATAAGCCGCTTCTACCGCTGCTTTTGCCTCCACATCATCGGAAGGATTGATCACAACCATACCCGGAATGGTTCTCATCAGCGCGATATCCTCGTTGCACTGATGGGTAGCCCCGTCCTCTCCTACAGAGATGCCGGCATGTGTCGCTCCGATCTTCACATTTAATTTCGGATAGCCGATGGAGTTTCTCACCTGCTCAAACGCACGCCCTGCTGCAAACATGGCAAAAGAGCTTGCAAAAGGAACCTTTCCTGTTGCTGCGATTCCCGCTGCAACTCCCATCATATTGGACTCCGCAATACCACAGTCTATATGACGCTCCGGAAACGCTTTCTTGAATACGCCTGTCTTTGTAGCTGCTGCCAGGTCGGCGTCCAGGACTACAATATCCTCATGTTTTTTCCCAAGTTCTGCCAATGCATTTCCATAGCTTTCTCTTGTAGCAATTTTCTTTACATCTGACATATTGCTTCACCTGCCTTTTCTAACTCTTCCATTGCAGCTGCATACTGCTCATCATTTGGAGCGCTTCCATGCCAGGAAACCTGATTTTCCATAAAGGAAACTCCTTTTCCTTTCACTGTCTTTGCAATAATAGCTGTCGGCTGCCCTTTCGTCTCTCTTGCTTCCTTAAACGCTGCAGCTATCTCATCAAAATTATGTCCGTCAATATTGATAACATGGAAATTAAATGCCTCAAATTTCTTATCGATCGGGTACGGAGAATTAACTTCTGTAATTTTACCGTCAATCTGGAGATTATTATTGTCCACGATCACAACCAGGTTGTCCAGCTTGCGGTGAGCTGCCAGCATAGCCGCCTCCCACACCTGGCCTTCCTGGATCTCGCCATCACCCAGAAGTGTGTACACACGGTATGTGTCACCGGATAATTTGGCTGAAATCGCCATTCCTACGGCTGCTGAAATTCCCTGTCCCAGAGATCCTGAAGACATATCCACTCCCGGAATATGCTTCATATCCGGATGTCCCTGGAGATAAGAGCCTGTCTTACGAAGCGTAGTCAGATCTTCTACCGGGAAAAACCCTTTCTGTGCCAGTGCAGAATAATATCCCGGTGCTGTATGTCCTTTGGACAGCACAAACCGGTCACGATCTGCCTTTTTCGGATTTTTTGGATCGATATTCATCTCTTCAAAATAGAGATACGTATAAATATCTGCTGCAGACAAAGATCCGCCCGGATGTCCGGACTTCGCACTGTGAGTTGCAGTAAGCACTCCCTTTCGGATCTCATTTGCAGTCTTCATTAATTCTTTTTTATTCATGAAAATTGCCTCCTGCTTTTATTCATCAGCCCTCTTAACCTATTCCCCAAATACAGCTTTATAGTCGGCCTGGAATTTCTCGATTCCCACATCTGTCAGAGGATGTTTTGTCATTTTCTCAATAACTGCATACGGTACAGTTGCAATATGTGCTCCTGCCAGCGCGCAGTCTGTCACATGCATTGGATGACGTATACTTGCTGCAATGATCTGTGTGTCAATATCTCCTGCGATCTCGAAGATTTCTGCAATTTCACGGATCAGATCCACACCTCTTACAGAAATGTCATCCAGACGTCCCAGGAATGGAGATACATAAGTCGCCCCTGCTCTTGCTGCCAGAAGAGCCTGGTTTGCAGTAAAGATCAGTGTAACATTTGTCTTGATTCCCTCGGATGAAAGCTGTTTGCAGGCCTTAAGTCCTTCTACAGTCATAGGAATCTTCACAACCATGTTGGGATGGATCTTCGCAATCTCACGTCCTTCTTTGATCATCCCTTCAGCGTCAACTGTTGTAGCCTTTACTTCACCGCTGATCGGACCGTCCACGATAGACGCAATCTCCGCGATCACTTCTTCAAACACGCGTCCTTCCTTTGCGATCAAAGACGGATTTGTCGTTACTCCACAGATCACGCCCATATCATTTGCCTTTTTGATATCCTCTACTTTGGCTGTGTCAATAAAAAATTTCATCCTTATTTCCTCCTTTAAAATCGATGCTTGGTTCGTTGATTCTATTATATCCTCCAAAGAAGAATCAGGTCAATAGGACTCCTTTTTTATTAATAATTTATCTTATTAATTATATAGATTTATCAATGCATTGTTTTAACTCTTTTGCTGTTTTGATTATATAACCTGTCTTTTTGCCTGGATTTCAAATACTTTTATCCTGCTATCCAAAAATTATTATTAATATTTTCTTCAAATGCATTAATTTTATTTTTTTGCCCGCCTGGGATAGGAAGTTGTCCCTCTCTGGATCAGCTTCGGTTCATACTCCACATGGTAGGTACTGATGGGGTCAATGTCATAATATTTTGTCCGCTGGGACGCGATTTTCTTCATAATGATATCGCAGGCATCCCTCCCTTTAAAGATGACGAAATGCTCAATTGTAGTAAGAGATACCTTATGCATTCTGGCAAACAGCGTATTATCGCATCCCATAACAGAGACATCCCCCGGCACTTTCAGCTTTGCCTCCTGCAAAGCGTCCAGGATTCCGAAGGCGATCATATCGTTCAGTCCCACGATGGCTGTCACCTCTGTCCGTTCCTCCAGAAGCTCTTTTGTCAGCTCATAACCGATCAGATATTCCGAATCAATATGTGCCACATCCTGATCCAGTTCTTCTGCCGCTGCCCGGATCACAACCTGATCCTTTAGACCGGCCTTTTCAAACTCTTTCAGAAATCCTTCTACTCTCTTGGAGCGCTGTTTCTGCCTTACTGTAAGCGGAGGCGCTATATAAGCAACTTTTTTGTGACCTAAATCCAGCAAATGTTTTGCCATGATCCGCCCCAGTTTGGAGTTGTCCAGCTCTACCGCATCCACATTGAGGCGCTCATTCTGATTATTTACTATGACAACAGGGATCTCCTCTGCCAGCTTTTCCACCGTATCCATAAAACAATGACTGGGATTGCAGGTATAGATAATCCCCAGCGGTTTAAGTGACTTCATCATTTTCAGATATCGTTCTTCCATTTTCAGGTCTCTTTGAGTATTACAGACAAAGAGGCCATATCCCTGCTCCTTTGCCCTCGACTCAATCCCCTGCAGAAGCATCACATAATACGGATTCGTCAAATTGGAACAGAATACGACCAACAGTTTTTCTCCCCGGCTCTCCCGGCGGAGTTTTCTCTTCGGAAGTACATACCCCAGTTCTCTGGCAGCCTTTTCCACTTTCTCTACTGTTTCTTTAGAGAAAGATACATTGTATTTTCTGTTAAGCACCATCGATACTGTAGACTGTGAAACTCCTGCTGCCCGTGCAATATCAGTAGAAGTCACTTTTTTCTTACCAGACATTTTCTATATCTCCGTCCTTCCTTCCAGCGCCCGAAGAAGCGTTACCTCATCGATATATTCCAGATCTCCTCCTACAGGAACACCACTGGCAATACGGCTCACCTTAATCCCAACAGGTTTGATCAGTTTGCTGATATACATTGCAGTTGTCTCCCCCTCCAAGCTGGAATTGGTTGCGATGATCACCTCATTCACATCATCTCTTAAACGCTCCATCAGCTCTTTCAGCTTAATATCACCAGGCCCGATCCCCAGCATCGGAGAGATCGCGCCGTGAAGGACATGATAGACACCATCATATTTTCCCGTCTTTTCATAAGCTGCCAGATCTCTGGGGGTTTCCACTACCATAATCGTCTTGTGATCCCTCTCCTTGCTGGCACAGATAGGGCAGATTTCCTGATCCGTCAGTGTACAGCACACAGAACAGTAGCGGACATTTTCCTTTGCTTTCACGATCGTATCCGCCAGCTCACGCACCTGATCATCCGGCATATGGATCAAATGAAATGCCAGTCTTTGTGCGGACTTTGGTCCGATTCCAGGAAGCCGGGAAAACTGCTCAATCAGTTTGCTTATCTGACTGCTGTAATAATCCATAGATCGTCACCGCCAAGCCTAGAAAAGTCCCGGCATTCCGCCGCCCATACCGCCGGTCAGCCGTGACATGCCGGCCGCTGATTCCGCATCGGCCTTGTCCATCGCTTCATTCACAGCTGCAACGATCATATCTTCCAGCATTTCCACATCATCCGGATCTACCGCTTCTTCATCCAGCTTCACTTTCAGGAGCTTCTTTGTTCCGGAGACTGTCGCCTCTACCGCACCGCCTCCTGCTGTAGCAGAAAATTCCTTTGTCTCCATTTCTTTTGCCTGTTCTTCCATCTGACGCTGCATCTTCTGCGCCTGTTTCATTAAATTTGCCATGTTTCCCGGCATTCCTCCGGGAAATCCTCCTCTTTTCGCCATGTAAATATCCTCCTTATTTCAAATACTGTTATTCCAAATATTGTGTGATAATGTCTTATTCCTCTTCTTCTGTGATCTCCATGTGAATAACCTCCTCGATATCCACATAGCTGTCCTCGAAAGTGCGCCCGTTTTCTACCTGCCGCACATCTATATCCATTTCTTTGCCGGTTTTCTCAGCAATGATGCGCTTGATTTCGTTTTTATGTTCCTCTGTGCCCACAAAGCCTGCGCTCACCTCGTCCTCCAGCACAATGATCAGGTGATTATTTTCTCCTGCACTTAAGCGGGCCTTTTTCAGATACTGTCTAAGCCCTGCCGGCGCCGCTTCCCGGATCTGTCCGAAATTCGCCGCTACTGCCCTCACATCCTCACTCAGTGCCTTTGGCAGCTTGGGTTTCGGATGTATTTCCTCTTTCTCCGTATTCTGAACATATACGGTTCTTTGTCCCTCTGGCGGTGCTGCCAGCTTTTTCTTTACCTCATCTTCCAGAGCACGTATTCTGGAGAGAATGGTGTCTGTCTTCACCTCCATCTGGGGACGGCACAGCCGGATAAAAGTTACTTCTGTAAGCACTCTCTTCTGCGTTGCATACTTCAATTGATTGCTAAGGTCCGAGAAAATCCGTATATAACGGATCAGTTCATCGGTTTCAATCCTCTTTGCTTCTTCCTTGATCCTCTCCAGATTCTCTGTTGATACATCCAGCACATCTTCCATCTCTTCCGAACTTTTTACAAGAAGCAGATTGCGAAGATACCAGGTGAAATCTGCTGACAATTGCGAAAGCTCTCTTCCCTGCATAACCAGTTCATCCACTGTTTCAATCACTTTCTTCACATCCCGGGCAAGAAGCTGTTCAAGAAGGCGGCCGAGTACATCCGCATCAACCGCCCCCAATACTTCCAGCACATTGTCATGGTCAGCCTCTGTCCGATGTAAAATGCGGCGCACTGATCCAGAAGGCTTAGGGCGTCCCTCATAGAACCATCCGCCATCCGGGCAATATACCGCACTGCCTTCTCTTCTACATCCAGTCCTTCTTTTTTGATCAGTTCATCAAGGCGTCCGGATATGGTATCAATAGAAATCCTTTTAAAATCATATCTCTGACATCTGCTCAGGATGGTCACCGGAATTTTGTGGGCTTCCGTTGTTGCCAGAATAAAAATAACATATTCCGGCGGTTCTTCCAATGTTTTCAGGAGCGCATTAAATGCCCCGATAGACAGCATATGGACCTCGTCAATGATATAAACCTTATATTTTCCTTCCGTTGGCCGGTATGCAACTTCCTCACGTATCTCCCGGATATTATCCACGCCATTGTTGGACGCCGCATCAATCTCTATCACATTCATGGATGTGCCTGCCGCTATGGATCGGCACATTGCACATTCTCCGCACGGACTTCCCTCATTTGGATGCTCACAGTTCACCGCTTTGGCAAAAATCTTGGCTACTGTGGTTTTCCCCGTTCCCCGCGTTCCGCAGAAAAGGTACGCATGTCCGATACGGTCCGTCCGTATCTGATTTTTCAATGTTGTCACGATCGCATCCTGACCTTTGACATCCTCAAATTCACCGGGCCTGAACTTCCGGTATAATGCCATATATCCCATCTGATGCACTCCTTCTGACTGATTTTGTCTGTCTGCTATTGATCTCCAAAACTGATTCCTGTCAGTCTTGCTTCTTTAATAATACCAGATTCCGGATCCACTACTTTCAGTTTACCTGCCACTTCAGAAAGAGGCGTTTTTGTCACCTCTCCCCTCTTGATTGCTACCATATAACCGAAATCTCCGTCCATGATCATATCCGCTGCAGCCGCTCCCAGACGGGTTGCCAGAACCCGGTCATAAGGACAGGGGGAGCCCCCTCTTTGAGTGTGTCCCGGCACGGTAATGCGCACTTCCTGATTCATTTTCTTCTGAATCTTCTCTGCGATTTCATAGGCAACAGAAGGATAATTTTCCTTCGCTTTCTTCGCCTTCAGCTCTTTTTTGGAAAGCTTGGCATCCTCTTTCGAAATCGCTCCTTCTGCTACAGCTATAATTGTAAAATGCTTGCCGGCATCAGCTCTTCTTTTTATCGCATCTGTCACCACTTTAATATCGTAGGGTATTTCCGGAATCAATATGATATCCGCTCCTCCGGCAATTCCTGCATGAAGAGTTACCCATCCGACTTTATGTCCCATTACCTCTACAATAAACACACGGCTGTGCGAAGTTGCGGTTGTATGGATCCGGTCGATGGTATCTGTTGCAATATCTACTGCACTCTGAAAACCAAAGGTCATATCTGTTCCCCACAGATCATTGTCAATCGTCTTAGGAAGCGTAATGACGTTCAACCCCTCCTCCCGAAGAAGATTGGCTGTCTTATGTGTTCCATTTCCTCCAAGTATCACCAGACAGTCAAGATTCAGCTTATGATAGGTATGCTTCATCGCCTCTACCTTATCCAGACCATTCTCATCCGGAACCCTCATCATCTTAAAAGGTTGTCTGGACGTCCCCAGAATCGTTCCTCCCCTTGTGAGAATCCCTGAAAAATCAGATGATGTAAGCATCTTGAACTCAGAATAGATCAGTCCCTTGTATCCATCCTTAAACCCATAAATCTCCACATCATTTCTTTTTGAGAAAAGTCCCTTTACTACTCCTCGCATAGCAGCATTTAAAGCCTGACAGTCACCACCGCTGGTAAGCATTCCGATTCTCAACATAAGTCATTCACTCCTTTCTATCGTGCACATTGGCGCGCTCCAACTCTCCGGGTTCTCGCTCACGGGCTTCGCCCCTCCTCCGGTGCGCTACCCGCCGTGCCAGCTCCAACCCTCCGGGTTCTCGCTCACGGGCTTCGCCCTATAAAAATGCGAAAACCTCAAACCGCCTGCAAGCAGGCGTTTGCGCTTCTCGCATTTTTGCACGGCTCATTGCCTACGTGGACATTATACCTTATTTTCAAAACGGGCACAAGGAAAAAGAGCCTCTCTCCCTTTACCTGAAACGTGAAAAGGGATATACTGTGTATCAGAAATCTATTTCATGAAAGAAAGCAGGTATCAAAAAATGCACAAATATGATGTAAAACTCTGGACGCTTGCTGCAAAAGGAGAGATCGTCCCGGATCGTTCTCTTTTAAAGACTCCGGAGCAGATAAAAAAGATCAGGGAAAGTGCTGCTCTGAACACAGCCGTTCTGGACCATGTTGCCTCCCATATTCAGGCCGGTATGAGCACCGCCCAGATCGACCGTCTGGTCTATGATTATACTACAGAACACGGCGGGATCCCGGCGCCCTTAAATTACGAAGGTTTTCCAAAAAGTGTGTGCACTTCCATCAATAATGTCATCTGTCACGGTATCCCCAGCGAAGAGGAGATTTTACAGGACGGCGATATCATCAATGTAGATGTCTCCACCATTCTGGACGGGTACTATTCCGATGCTTCCCGCATGTTTGCCATCGGCAATGTTGATGAAAGAGCCCAAAAATTACTGCGCGTCACTCAGGAGTGTGTGGAGCTGGGTCTGAAAGAAGCGCGTCCATGGGGCCATCTGGGCGATATTGCGCATGCCATCAACTCCCACGCCCGGGCAAACGGTTATTCTGTAGTTGAAGATATCGGCGGACACGGAATCGGACTGGAATTTCATGAGGAACCCTTCGTAAGCTACGTAACGCCCAGGGGTACGGAAATGGTTCTTGTTCCCGGCATGATGTTCACCATTGAGCCTATGATCAATGAAGGTAGTCCCGATTTCTTTATCGACGAAGACAATGGGTGGACGGTCTATACCATTGACGACGGACTCTCGGCACAGATCGAATATATGGTACTTATTACCGAGGATGGTGCGGAAGTGCTGACAAAATAAGGGGGCTTTTCAAAGCCCCCTTATTTTGTCTTCTGACTTTTATTCCATATGTTCATCCACATTTTTATCCCGTTTTAAAATACTTTGTTCTTTGCAACCAGGGCAGAATGACTCCCCATATTCACTACAATTTCTCCATCTACTACATGAATCTCATCAAATTCTGTTGTATACCCGTTTTCATAGGAATAGATCAGCCGCCTCATACCTCCTTTAAGCGGCACGCCCAGAACCCACACCGGCACATGTACTTCTTTGAGTTCGCTGCTGTGATTGATGATAATGACAAATTGGTCGTCGCTGTTAAACCGCCCGTAGGCCAGAAGATTCTCTTCCTTTACAAGCCACTGCAGTGATCCGGTCTTAAACACCTCATACTGTTTGTGTATCCGGATCAGCTCTTTGTGAAAAGCAATAAGATCATGATCCTCGTTTCCCCATGGATAGGTTCTTCGGTTATCCGGATCTGTAAAGCCGCACTGTCCCGCTTCATCACCATAATATATTGTCGGCGCTCCTACCCAGGTCATCTGGATGGTAACCGCCTCGCGCATCACGGCAAGATTTACATATTCTTCTGCTTTTTCAGGCCCCAGGTCCTTGGCCCTGCCCACCATATGGTTGGTCCTTGTAAGAAACCGGGAATGATCGTGGTTGGAAATCTCATTCATGGCAACCTGGAGAGATGGCGTCAGCATATGAGACATGTGGTGGAACATGGCCCGGATAAAACTGTCTGTATTTCCATGCAGCTCTTCTCTGTCCTCATCACTGTGCTTTTCCATTCCCGTAAGGAACCAGGTTACGGGTTCCATAAACGCATCATAGTTCATCACAGAATCCCACTCGTCTCCCTGCAGCCATTCCTGTGGATCCCCGTAATGTTCCGCCAAAATAAGGGCATCCGGGTTCACTTTTTTTATCTCCCGGCGAAATCTTTTCCAAAAATAATGATTGTACTCCTTACTGTGTCCCAGATCAGCCGCAACATCAAGGCGCCAGCCATCCACATTATAAGGAGGAGACACCCATTTCTTTCCAATGGAAATAATATAATCCTCCAGCTCTGCCGAGTCTTCGTAATTCAGCTTAGGAAGGGTGTCATGCTCCCACCAGCCGTCATAACTCCCATTGTAGGGCCAGCAGCTTCTATCATTATCATAAAACTCAAAGAAACTGCGGTATGGGCTGTCTGAAGAAATGTAGGCACCTTTGGCATAACCTTCCTGTCCCTCATAAATCCTCTCTCGATCCATCCACTTATTGAAAGAACCGCAGTGATTAAAGACTCCGTCCAGAATAACTTTCATCCCTCTTTTATGGAGCTCTTCCACCAGTCTGATGAACAATCGGTTGCTGGCCTCCAGATTTTTTCTATCTGTCACCCTTTTCTGATATTTAGTCGCATGTAAATTATCCACTGCTCCCAACGGAAGATTTTCTCCCCCGTCTTCTACAATTTCTCCATAGTGGGGATCAATGTAATCATAATCCTGTATGTCATATTTATGATTGGAAGGAGAGACAAACAGCGGATTAAAATAAATAACCTCTACTCCAAGATCCTGAAGATAATCCAGCTTTTCAAGGACTCCCTTCAAGTCTCCTCCATAAAATTCCCGAACTCCCATATCAGCCGGATATTTGTTCCAGTCCCGCACCCTGGTAGTTGGTTCTCCAATATATATATATTCTCCATCCTCCACATCATTAGATGGATCTCCATTATAAAAGCGATCCACAAAAATCTGGTACATTACTGCACCTTTTGCCCAATCCGGAGTCGTAAATCCCGGAGCGATCTCAAATGCATAATCTGTGATCCTCTCCTGCATCACCCCGAACTGATTGTAATAACATACTTCTTCCCCCGCTACAACCCGAAAACTGTAGCGGAATCTGTCTTCTCCCAGCTGTACGACCGCTGCATAATAATCAAACACCCCGGAGGTGCTTCTCTTTTCCATCTCGTACTCCTGGCTTTCGGTGATCAGAAATACCTGATCTGCTTCTCCGGCCCCGGTCCGAAACTGAAGAGTAACCTGCTGTCCCGCAAGAGGTTCCGGCGGAAAAACATAATTCCCTGTTCCGTCACAAAATAATGCCTTTTTATTCATTCCATCGCCGCCTGACTTTACATTTCCGAAATTTCAACTCCATCAAAAAGAGCTTCAAATTCTTCTCTGGTAATTTTTTCCTTTTCCAACAATAGCTGTGCACATGCTTCCAGTACACTGTGATACTTACGGATAATCTGCCTTGCACGATCATAGCAGCTATCAATAATATTTTTCACTTCCTGATCAATAGAAGCAGCAACCTGCTCCCCATATCCTCTGGATGCATGGGCAAGATCCCGTCCGATAAAAATCTCATCGCTGTCATTATCATAGTTGATCAGTCCGATCTTTTCTGACATACCAAACTTCGTAACCATAGATCTTGCCAGACTTGTTGCCTGCTTAATATCCTGTGATGCTCCTGTGGTAATATCGTCAAAAATCTCTTCCTCTGCCACACGGCCTCCAAGAGCCACGGTAATGTCCTGAAGCATTTTTCCCTTTGTGTTAAACAGCTCATCCTTCTCCGGCAAAGGCATAGTATAACCTGCCGCCCCTACTCCTGTAGGAATAATAGACACACTGTATACCGGACCCACATCCGGAAGAACATGGAACAAGATCGCATGCCCTGCTTCGTGATAAGCGGTAATTCTCTTCTCTTTATCGGAAATCACACGGCTCTTCTTCTCTGCTCCGATTCCCACCTTTACAAAAGCGTGGCGAATGTCTGACTGCTGCAGATAGACTCTTCCGTCCTTCGCTGCAAGGATCGCTGCCTCGTTCAAAAGATTTTCAAGATCTGCTCCCGTAAATCCTGCAGTTGTCTGTGCGATCTGCTGCAGATCCACATCATCTCCGAGAGGTTTGCCCTTGGCATGAACTTTCAAGATCTCCTCCCGGCCCTGCACATCCGGTCTTCCTACTGCAACCTTTCTGTCAAAGCGTCCCGGGCGAAGGATAGCCGGATCAAGAATATCTACGCGGTTCGTGGCGGACATCACGATAATCCCTTCATTCACTCCGAATCCATCCATCTCTACAAGGAGCTGATTCAAAGTCTGCTCTCTCTCATCATGGCCGCCGCCCATTCCGGTGCCCCTTCTTCTGGCAACCGCATCGATCTCATCAATAAAAATAATGCAGGGGGCGTTTTTCTTCGCCTCTTCGAACAAGTCTCTGACACGGGACGCGCCTACACCTACAAACATCTCCACGAAGTCAGAACCTGATATGCTGAAAAACGGAACGCCCGCCTCTCCTGCTACGGCCTTTGCCAGCAGAGTCTTTCCGGTTCCCGGAGGCCCTACCAGCAGAACGCCTTTGGGAATCCTTGCCCCTACCTGTATATATTTTTTGGGAGCTTTCAGAAAATCTACGATTTCCTCCAACTCTTCTTTCTCTTCCTTCAGGCCTGCCACCTGTGCAAATGTGATCTTTTTATCCCGGTCTGTGCTCATTCTTGCACGGCTTTTTCCAAAGCTCATCGCCTTCGCATTTGCTCCTCCGCCCTGACGGTTCATCATAAAGAAAAGAAGCAAAAGCCCGCCCAGCATAAGCAGCGTCGGGAAAACACTGGTCATAAACCAGTTATCCTGGGGAATATCTGAAACAGTATAGCTGATATTATTTTCCTGCAGATAATCCTGTATCTCATTGACATCGGAGACATACAAAATCTTCCTCTCTGCACCTTCCACATCGGATTTCATTGCAATCTCCAAACGTCCGGTAGGAACATTTTTGTTCTGAATCACCTCCACCGTATCAATATCACCGCCGCCGGCCAGCTGTGTAAACTCCTGATAGGTAATTACTTTTTCTCTTTGATCGATCTGATTGGTAAACCAAAGCGCTGCGAACAGTACGGCTACAAACACTAAAAGCGTCAGCCCGCTAAGGCCTCTGTTCTTTCTATTATTCAATCCTTTGCTGCTCCTTTCTACTCCACACCTTCTACAACACCGATGTATGGCAGATTTCTGTATTTTTGCGCATAATCCAGGCCATAGCCTACAACAAATTCATCCGGTATATTAAATCCCACATAATCCACTGTTACAGGTTTTACCCTGCGCTCCGGCTTATCGAGAAGCGTACACAGTTTCAGAGATCTCGGTTTCCTTTTTTCCAGAATCTGTATCAGATAGGACAGGGTTCTTCCGGAGTCGATAATATCTTCCACGATCAGTACGTCCTTCCCTTCCAGAGATTCATCCAGATCCTTCGCGATCTTTACTACTCCGCTGGAAGACGTTCCGTCTCCATAGCTGCTTACACTCATAAAATCCATGGATACGGGCACAGTAATCCTCTTAGCTAATTCACACATAAAAAATACGCCGCCCTTCAGAACGCAGATAAGATGCACCTGCCGTCCGGCATAATCCTCACTGATCTGTCTTCCAAGCTCGCATACTCTTGCCTCAACTTCCTGTTCTGATACCAGCTCCCTAATTGTCTCCGCCATAATTTTCTCCTCCGTCTATTGTAATTTCCAGAATTTTTCTTGTACTTTCCGTCACCTCACAGGCACACCCCCGCCGATATCCTATCACCCAAAGAATATGGCTTCCGTCTGCCACAAGCAGAATATCATCCCTTTCCTTTTGGGGGATTTTTTCGTTAATAAAATACTGCTTCAGCTTCTGAGTCCTTCCTTTTCTGTCTATCGTAATATAGTCGCCAGGCCGGCGAGTCCTGATGGTAACACTATTTTTAATTATATCATAATCAAACCATTTCGTGTAGGGGGTTTGAAAAATTGTCACGTCCTGTTCTTCATGCATTTCCTTCCGATCCAGCACACGCATCTTCACCCTGTCTGCTTTTCTTGTGAGCCTTCCGTCAGACTGCTCTCTTTGCGCCCCTTCACCGCCGGATTCCCCGGCCCGGTCATTTCTCGAAATCTCCACGCCTTCATAGCATCGCCGGGCACACATCTGATAGGGCAGATCCAGTTTCCTGCCCGTCTGCTTTCGGAACAGCTCCTCTGTCTGCTCCAAATGAATACCCGCCAGATCCTTCTGGCTTCCCGCTACCTTCTCCATTACCCGGTGCAGCAGATAGGGACGCAGGGCCTCCGGAATTTTTTCAAATACTGCTTTTTGTATCAGCGCTTCTTTTTTCCCCTGATCCTCGCGGTATACTACCGCTGTTTTCTCTGCCATGCAGACTTCCCCTGCAATATGATCCCAAAGCTTCCCCATCTGCTCCATCATACTGCACGCATGATCTGTAAATCTGGGATTAATCTTTTGTTCCATGTATGGAATCATATGATTGCGGATACGGTTCCGTGTATAAGTATCCTCATAATTTGTGGCATCCATACAGTAGGAAAGCTGGTTTCTTTTCAGAAACTCCTCTATCTCTTCTCTGGAGACGCCAAGAAGGGGATGGATATATCTGCCTGCTGCCGGGCGTATCCCCCCAAGCCCTTTCAGCCCTGTTCCCCTGGCAATATTTAAAAGCAGTGTTTCTACATTGTCGTTTTTGTGGTGAGCCAGCGCAATCTTCGCTCCGCCCATTTTGTCTGCTTCCTCTTCAAATGCCTTTCGTCTTGCAGCTCTGCCCGCTTCTTCACTGGACATGCCCTCTTCCTTCGCCAGATGGACCACATCAATCCGGTACACTTCCAAAGGCACTTCCATCCCGGCGCAGAGTTTCCTTACATAGGCTTCATCTTCATCAGCGGCTCCTTCCCGGAGACAGTGATTGACATGGACCGCCCTGATCTCCAGACTGTATTTCTTCTTCAGCTCCAAAAGTACATAAAGCAGGCATACGGAATCTGCCCCTCCCGATACGCCTGCTATCACCTTGTCTTTTTGCTCCAGCATATTATGAATTTTTACATAATCTTCGACTTTTTTGTACATCATCTGCTCTCCCGCTTCTTTCCGCCTCATCATCAGCGAAACACCGATCCCGGTTCCGGCGTGCCAAAACACTGCGGTCCGTTATCCATAATATATAGAATTTCCGCGGAAAAAGCAAGCCGGCTCCCCGATACTTCTTCCGGTACGCCTATGATGCCTTCCATATCCCCACTGCCAGAACCGTCATATCATCTGCCGGAATCTCTCCGGAAAGTTCCAGCACCTGTTCCAATATATAGTGAGCCAGCTCTTCCGGATTACAGATAGTGGTTCCTCCGATCAGCGCTCCCAGCATGGCTTCCTGCTCTCCTACCGGAAGAGCATCCAGCACACCGTCTGTCACCATCACTACAAAATCTCCGTCTTCCAGCTGGCGTACACTTTTCTCAATCTCCAGTTCCTGCACCACTCCCACCGGAAGTGAGGCAGAGCTGATTTTCTCCACGCCTCCCCTGCTTCGTATAAATGTGACAGAAGCCCCGGCTTTCAGGATCTCACATGTTCCCTGATAAAGATCGAAAATACACATATCTACTGTAGAAAAGCGGACTTCCTCCCTGCCTGCCACCAGGGCAGTGTTCATCATACGTATTGCTGTTTCCGGCGGAAATCCTGCCCCCAGAAGTTCCTCTAAAAGTTCTACTACCATTGCGCTTTCCTTAAAGGCACTCTCGCCGGACCCCATTCCGTCCGACAGGACAACCCCTTCCTTTCCTCCCGGAAGCTCTGTCATCAGAAAAGTATCCCCCGATATCTTATCGCATCCTTTTCCGATTTTCGCAACGCCCTGCAGTGTATGAAATCCTGCCCCTTCCATAAAAACGATTGTCCGGTATTCTTCCCCGATCACAGGACGCTCTCCTTTTAAAAGGAGCATTCCCCGTCCTATGCAGGATGAAAGGACCTCGGCCGCCTCCTTGGAGGCCACACATTGTCCTCTTTGTGCCTTTAATGTCAAATGGACTTCATACCTTCCCTGTTTTGTCAGGAAAAACACGCTGCTCAAAAGTTTCAGTCCTATTCTCTTCATTCCCGCCTTTACCTTTTTCTCCAGATGGTCATCCATACAGATTCCTGCATCCAGCTCTCTTGCAGCACTTTGTATCATTTCGGCAAACGCATTCATCTGAACTGCACACCCTCTGCGATTCAGGATGATTTTGTGATTCCATACCATCCTCTGTTTTTCAACTCCGAATATTTCCAGCGTTTCCCTGAGAAATCTGGGCGCCATGACACATTTTTTCTGAAGATCTCTCTTTACTTCTATATTCATTTCCGCCCCGTATTCCTCTGCCGTCGCCAGGATCTCATATACCATCTGCCTGGTGCGGTCCCGGTTTTCTTTCAGGCACCATTCCTTTTTCTCGCAGTTTAAACACACCCTCTCCGAAACTTTTATGAACATATCTTCAAGTTCTTCCCTGGTAAAGGTCTGATGATATTCTTCCAGGCTCAAAAAGGTTTCTGACAGATGCCGGAGAGAATCTGCAAACCGGTCCATCTGTATTACATACGGATTAATAAACAACCCCTTTTCTTTTATCTCACTCATATTCATACTCTCCTGCCCCATTCATCTGCAATAGCTTTTTGTTCTATATGGCTGTAGAATAAATAAAAGATAAGCTTCAGGAATTTCTTCCCGAAGCTTATCTTTTGTATTTTCCAACTTATTTTCTGTCTGCGCGCTCCTTAGAGCGTCCATTCTACCTGGCTTTGAAAATGATCTCATTTTCATGGACCAGTCCCAGTTTGTCCTTTGCCGTCTGTTCTATGTACTCATCCGTACCAACGTAATCTTCCAGTTCACTGATTTCTTCAGCCCGGTCCTTTTCTTCCCGGATACTTGCTTCCAGCTCTTTTTCCTGGGCAATATACTCCTTATTCCTGGCCTGCAAACTGATGCTGCTTACAGACACCACCATCACAAGCAGCATGATCACAGCGCTGATCCCCAGCATACTTCTCTTATGCTGCTGCACTCTTTTTCTCTGCTGTCTTACACGATTCTTTTGTTTAATACCACTCATAATTATACTCACCCGTCTGTCAGAATCTTTCTGACTATTATGTTCTATCTTATCTTTTTTTACAGGTTTATTCAATACTTTTCTTGGAATCTCTCTTCTTTTTCCCGTACATTTTTTTTCGGACTTTTGAGATAAATTTCGACATTTGATAAAAAAAGAGTCCGCCTGCCACAACACCTAGTATAAAGTACCATCGTATACTACCATTACTGGTATGGTAAATTTGCACAAATAAATATACGGCTGTCCCCGTCCAAAAAAGAAAATCTTCTGCAGCAATGGCGGAAAGGGTATGATGCACGATTCGCCTGAACAATCTTATGCAGGTGTACGCACAATACAAAATCATTCCGGCAAGAACTGCCTCTAAAAACGCCGCTCCCTCTGCTTTGATCCCAGGCATGGCGTCACCGGAAAAGTTTGCTTAAAATATTTGCACTTTGCTTGCCCGGAGCATGCACCTCCGAGTAGGACATACTGTCTATGGTTCCCGCAAGATCCACTTCTCCCTTTTCAAGGCTTAACCGATTTACATGCAGGTCCGACCCCTTTACCATCAGCATCCCCTGCTCTGTCTCCAGCAGTATTTCATTTAAATCAAAAGACAGGACATCCAGTACTCCTGTTACCAAACTCGTTTTTCTGTTATTTACTACAAGTTTATGGCTTCTTCCGGCCTGTTTTTCTTCCATTGTCATCACAACCTTTCTTGATAATCATATGAAAGGTATGCGGAAATTATTACAAGTATTTGAACAAGTCTTTAGCCTCTTCTTTTTTTGTGGTCTCTTTTATATCCAGTACTTCCACCTTCACTGTTTTTGTTCCAAACTGGATCTCTATTATATCCCCCTCTTTTACTTTCACCGATGCCTTTGCCACATTACCGTTTACAAGGACACGGCCTGCATCACAGGCTTCATTTGCCACTGTTCTTCTTTTGATCAGCCTGGAAACCTTCAGGAATTTATCCAATCTCATTTTTATCATCCTCCTAACAAAAAGGATGGCACTGCTTTTGCAATGCCATCCCTATTATATTCCACACATAAAACTTCAGAATTATGCGTTTACAGCATCCTTTAAAGCTTTTCCAGCTTTGAATTTTGGTGCTTTGCAAGCTTCGATCTTCATTGTCTTTCCTGTCTGCGGATTTCTTCCTTCTCTTGCTGCTCTCTTGCTTACTTCAAAAGTTCCGAATCCTACTAACTGTACTTTTTCTTCTTTCTTCAGTTCTTCTGTAACTACGTCGATAAAAGCTTTCAGAGCTTTTTCAGTATCTTTTTTAGACAATTCTGCCTGTTCTGCAATTGCTGCTACTAATTCTGTTTTGTTCATGGATAACTCCTCCTTCTGTTTTATGATAGAACCTTTATTCAATTCTATTCAATCTTCAAACATTGCCATTGCAAAGCCAGCTCTCTTTGCAGCGGCGCCTTTCAATAAAGTTATACAGTTTTTCCCCTTGTTTGTCAAGGGAAAATCCCCGAAAATCCCTCTATTTCAGAGGTTTTCCGGATTTTGTGACGTTTTAAAGCATCTGGTCGATCATTGCCAGAACATCTTTGCCCATTTTTTCTGATTTCTCGTCAGAATCTGCCACAGATGTTCCTTTTACGCCATAATAGAATTTTACTTTAGGTTCCGTTCCCGACGGCCTTACACAAAGCCATGCATCGTCGCTTAAATCATAGTAAAGCACATTGGATTTCGGCAGCCCGGTTCCTGTCTTTTCCCCTGTTTCCACGTTAAGGATTTCATCTGCCTGGTAGTCTCTGGTCTTCAGAACCTGATATCCTGCCACTTCCTTCGGTGGATTCTTTCTGAGGGTATCCATGATCTCCTGGATCTTCTGCAGACCTTCAATTCCTTTCAGGGTAATAGACTGAATGGAATCTTTATAATATCCGTATTTTTCATACATATCCAGCATAGCGTCCCACAATGTTTTTCCTTTAGTCTTGTAGTACGCCGCCGCCTCGCACAGAGCCATTGTAGCAACGATAGCGTCCTTATCTCTTGCATGTGTACCGATCAGGCAGCCGTAGCTCTCCTCAAATCCAAAGAGATAGGTTCCCTTTCCGCTTGTCTCAAATCCAAGAATCTGCTGTCCGATATATTTGAACCCTGTCAACACCTCAATAAGACCGATTCCATACCCTTTTGCGATAGCATCCGCCAGATTTGATGTAACAATCGTTTTGATCAGATATCCGTCGTCCGGCAGACTTCCCCATGCAGCCTGTCGCTGTCCGATCTCATAATCCGCCAGCAGGCATCCCGACATATTTCCTGTAAGAACTTTATACTCTCCGGATTTTGTGTCTTTTACATAAACACCAAGCCGGTCTGCATCCGGGTCTGTCGCAAGAACAAGATCTGCATCCACCTCTTTTGCCAGCTTCAGTCCCAGTTCGAAAGCCTCTTCCGCCTCCGGGTTCGGATAAGATACTGTCGGGAAGTTTCCGTCCGGCAGCTCCTGCTCTTTTACAACATAAACATTTTCAAATCCAAGCTCTTTCAGCACACGCCTTGCCGGAATGTTTCCGGTTCCGTGCAGCGGGCTGTATACGATCTTCAAGTCCTTACCTACCGCATCGATCGCATCCTGATGGATCACCTGCTTTTTCAGCTCTGCAATATAACTGTCGTCAATGGCAGCCCCGATCGTCTCGTACAGCCCTGCCTCTTTTGCATCGTCAAGGCTCATGGTCTTTACGTTATTGTAATCCGTAACCGCCTTTACCTCATCCATGATCCCTTTGTCATGAGGAGGTGTGATCTGGGCGCCGTCCTCCCAGTATACTTTATATCCGTTATATTCCGGAGGATTATGGCTTGCTGTTATATTGATTCCTGCTGCACATCCCAGATGGCGTACTGCATAGGACAATTCCGGTGTTGGCCGAAGAGATTCAAAGACGTATGCCTTGATTTTGTTTGCCGCCAGGCACAGCGCCGCCTCATCTGCAAATTCCGGAGACATATTCCGGGAATCGTAAGCGATCGCCACTCCTTTTCCTTCCATTCCTTTTTTCAGGATGTAATTCGCAAGTCCTTGTGTGGCTTTGCGAACAGTATAAATATTCAGCCGATTTGTTCCTGCTCCGATGATCCCTCTAAGTCCTGCCGTACCAAACTCAAGATCCTTATAAAAACGTTCTTTTATCTCGTTCTCATCGTTTTCAATCCCTTTGAGCTCCGCTTTGGTATCCGCATCGAAATAAGGATTGGAGAGCCATTCTTCGTACTTTTCCCTGTATTCCATAATATAATACCTCCTGGTGGTTTTCTATGGTACTTATTATACAACAGGTCTTCCTCTCTTTACAAGAGAAATGCTGTTGTCAGGGCACAAGAAGGCGCTTGTTCATCCTAGCTTAGGCGAAAGGCGAAGACTGTCTCCAGAAACTGCCGTTTCTCCTCAATCTGCCGAATGGCTGTTTTTAGTTTTTCCACATTTTTCACAGAGATCCACGCTTTATTCGACCGGTAGTATGAGTCTGCCAGCTTCCAGAATTTCTCAGGATAGATGAGCCTGAGTTTCAGATAGCCTTCTTCCTCCCTTGTCAAAGGCCGGATCGCATCATAGGCATCCAGCATATGGCCGCCTGCCCTGATGTTCCACCCCTGTTTTTCCATTGCTTTTCTGAGGAAATAATAGACATCCTCTGCCTGAATGTGATAGCCGGATCTGTCAAAATTGGTCGTCGCAATTCCATCGTCTGTCATCAAAATATTATGGTAATTATAATCCCCATGGATCATCATTCCCTTTTCCCGGCATTCCTGAAAGAGTCTGTCACAGGGCATATCCTGTGCTTCTTCAAAAGCCGCTTCCGCCCACTGAAAGATTCTGTCAAAACATTTGAGAAACTCCATCTCAAACTCTCCCAGAGGTGATTGATTTCTCATAAATTTCCGTATTTTTTTCAGCTGTTGATTGTGCCGGGCATACTCATCCCGGATGCTGCATTTTGCCGCATTCTCCCCTTCAGGTATTTCCGTCATAAAACGATGCAGATGCGCAAGGTTGGCTGTCCCCTCCAAAAGTTCTTTCCCTTTTCGGATATCACATTCCCGTCCCCGGAACCAGCGCTTCAGTATATAATTTCTGCCCTCTTCCGAGGTACTGACATATTCTCCCGTCTGGTTGGGTATCAGCTGGTCTGTCCGTGCATATCCCTCCTCTTCCAGATGGCTGCACAGCTTCTGCACTGCCAGGATACGCCGCTTTGACATCCCGGCTTCCCTAAGCAGCAGGAAGCCCTGATCCGTATCGCAAAAAAATGCACCCCTTGTTTTGCGGGTGCTCTTTACTATGATTGGATATTGTTCCAATATACTTAATTCGTAATCCTGCATATTACCTTCCCCTGCACTCTACATTATCATGTTCTGTTTAATGTATGATGCCAGTTAAGGTAATATGACAGAATCCTGTGAATTGCAAAGTCATGACTGACTGTAAATCTCTTTCGCCCTTTTCAGAAGCATCTCTTTTGTGTTCCTTTCAGGCATTTCCAATACCTCTTCCAGAAGTTTGTCAAGAATCTCTCCCATTTCCCGTCCCGGACGGATCCCCTCTGTTATCAGGTCCCTTCCATTGACTGCCAGCTCCTTCACGGAAGTACACTGGTTCAGTGATAAGATTTCTTTATAAATCGCTTCCACCTTACTGATATCGTCCAGTTTCTCTCTTCTTAGATATTCGCTCTGGGCCAAAACATCTGCCCGCCGTACTTCCAGATAAAGGGGAAACAGCTCTTTTCCTATCCGGTTCATAGCCCGCCGCACATTTGCCGGGGTCGCCGGCATTCTCAGGTCATGGTAGCAGACCAGCTTTGCCGTCTTTCTAAGGGTATCATTATCAAATTTCAGGCGGCGCATGACTGTCCTGGTAATTTCCTCACTTTTGACCGCATGTCTTTTAAAATGAGCAACTCCGTCTTCATCCACAGTCTTCAGGGCCGGTTTCCCCATATCATGGAAAAACATGGTCAAGCGAAGGACTTTGTCAGGCCGTATGTTTTGCAGCGCATGAAGGGTATGTTCCCCTACACTGTACATATGATGGGGTGTCTCCTGCTCTGTCTCCATAAGCAGGTCAAATTCCGGCAGAAAGACTTTTGTAATTCCAAGCCGCCATGCTTCACGCAGAAGATCCGGCCGGTCGGAAACCAGTATTTTCACCAGCTCTGTCTGTATGCGCTCCGCACTGATATTTGCCAGCGTTCCGGCCAGTTCTCTCATCCCTTCCCTCGTCTCTTCTTCCAGATCGAACTCTAACTGCGCCGCAAAGCGGACGCCTCTTAAAATACGCAGGGCATCTTCTGAAAAACGCTCTCTTGCATTTCCTACGCAGCGGATCACTTTCCCTTCCAGATCCTTCAGGCCGCCGAATATATCCACCAGGCCTTCCTCATCATTATAGGCCATGGCGTTGATAGTAAAATCTCTTCTCTTCAAATCTTCTTTTAAGCTCCGGGTAAACGTAACTTCCCTGGGATGGCGGCTGTCCTCATATTCTCCGTCCACTCGGTATGTTGTAACCTCATAGCCCGTCCTCCCTTTCAGGACTGTGACAGTACCGTGCTCAATCCCGGTATCAAAAGTCCGCGCAAACAGGGCCTTTGTCTCCTCCGGCATAGCGGAAGTCGTAATATCCCAATCTTCCGGCATTCTTCCCAGTATAGAATCGCGCACACAGCCGCCTACCGCATAGGCTTCATATCCGTTTTTCTGCAGCGTGCATATGATATCCTTCACATCTTCCGGCATTTCGATATGGATATTCATTGTTCCTATCCCCTTTCGCTCTTAGTCATTGTAAAATATAGCATAGGAAGAAAGATTTCTGCAAGAGAAAGGACGGGGTACTTTAAACTCCCGTCCCTTCTGAATATTAATAAGATTTTCCCCAGTATGCCATATGCTTTGCAGGTTTACCGCACCAGATACATTTGTCTGAGAT
The DNA here is from genome assembly GCF_037273965.1 of Claveliimonas sp. NCBI lineage: Bacteria > Bacillati > Bacillota > Clostridia > Lachnospirales > Lachnospiraceae > Claveliimonas > Claveliimonas sp. The sequence goes on from NZ_JAYAZJ010000072.1 coordinate 27,403, forward strand.
CATTTCCTCATCCTCGATCAAACACCTCGTTGCAGCTCCTCCTGTTGCATATTTTACTTCACCTTCACATTCCGGATCCCCGCACCAGCATGCCTTTACAAATCCACGGTTTGCCTTAAATTTCTCAACCATTTCATCCATTGTAACAGCGGTGTCAATGTGATTGTTCAAAAATTCTTCTGCTCTGTTGTACATATCCTGCTGGATCGTCTCCAGAATATCACGAAGTTTTACTGCAATCTCATCCAGGGATACGACAATCTTTTCACGTGTATCACGGCGTACGACAACAACCTGATTCTTCTCAATGTCTTTTGGTCCGATTTCAATACGGGTCGGAATACCAAGCATTTCCTGTTCGGAGAATTTCCATCCCGGACTCTTGTCGGAATCATCGATCTTCACTCTGTATCCGGCTTTCTTCAGCTCGTCAAGAAGTGCATGCGCTCTGTCAAGCACGCCTTCTTTATGCTGTGCGATCGGAATAATACGGCATTCTACAGGCGCAACGTGAGGCGGAAGTACGAGTCCGCTGTCATCACCGTGAACCATGATGATCGCTCCGATACTTCTTGTGGACCATCCCCAGGAAGTCTCATATACACTCTGAAGCTGGTTGTTCTTATCTACATATTTAATTCCGAAAGCATCCGGGAATCCGCTTCCGAAGAAATGGCTTGTTGCGGACTGAAGCGCCTTCCCGTCATGCATCAGTGCTTCAATTGTATAGGTATCCTGTGCTCCTGCAAATTTTTCATGCTCTGCTTTTCTTCCTGACACAAAAGGAATTGCCAGTGTTTCTCTGTAGCAGTCCTCATAGACATGGAACATCTGAATAGTACGGGCTTCTGCTTCCTCATAGGTCGCGTGGATCGTATGCCCTTCCTGCCACAAAAATTCTCTGGAACGCAGGAACGGTCTTGTAGTCTTCTCCCAGCGCATGACGGAATTCCACTGGTTCCATACCTTCGGCAGATCTCGATAGGATTTTACTGTTTTCGCCCACAGATCACAGAATAATGTCTCAGATGTCGGACGGATGCACATCCTTTCCTGCAGTCTTTCCATACCGCCGTGGGTAACCCATGCTACTTCCGGTGCAAAACCTTCAATATGGTCTGCTTCCTTTTCCAGCAGACTTTCCGGAATCAGAAGAGGCAGGGATACATTTTCTACTCCTGTTTCTTTAAACCGTCTGTCAAGGTCCGCCTGGATCAGCTCCCAGATAGCATATCCGTTCGGCAGATAGTTCAGACAGCCTTTTACGCTGGAATAATCACAAAGTTCTGCTTCACGCACAACGTCTGTGTACCACTGTGCGAAATTTTCATCACGTGATGTAATGTTCTTTACAAGTTTCTTTTCCTGAGCCATGATTTTTTTCTCCTTTTCTTTTTCTCTTTTTCTTTTTACGGGACCCTTGCCCCATACTGCCGGCAGTTATTCGGACATATGACCGGACGACTGCCATTGTCATATCGGGAAAAGAAAAAAGCGCCGGGCTTTTCATTTCCCTGAAAAAGGGACCGAAAAGCTCGGCGGTACCACCCTAATTAACTGCAGCCCTTCTGCAGTTCTCTCATATCATCCTTAACGCTGATGTCACGCTGTATTTTCATACAGAGGCTCCAAGGTAGGTTCATCATACTAGGAAACAGGAATCTTTCAGCCGGTGAATCCCCTCTCTTTTGATCCATTCATATGATTACTATTCCTCTTCACAGCCAATTCTGCCTTCTGCAACTATCATTGCCGGCAGATATTTTGTTTTTAACCATTCAGTTAACGATAATTTTATCGAATCCCTCTCTTTTTGTCAAGACCCGACTTTTGAATCGCTCCGATTTCTTCGGCTCATTGACACTTCTTTATTTTCTGTGATTAAATAATAAAAAAACTGTACATTCTTTTTATAAAGGAGAACCCCAATGAGTCAAAGTTCACTAAATATTCTATATGAAGATCCTTCCCTCATCGTCTGCGCCAAACCTCACGGCATAGCAACCCAGAGCAGGAATATCGGCGCCCGCGATATGGAAAGTATGCTGAAAACATACATTTATCAACATTGTTCCCCCAAAAATAAAAATTATTCCCAGACCAGAGAGCCTTATCTGGCCGTTATCCACCGACTGGACCAGCCTGTTTCCGGAATACTTGTTTTCTCAAAAACACCACAGTCTGCAAGAGCCCTGAATCTCCAGCTGCAAAAGAAGCAGTTCCGAAAATATTACCGCGCTCTCACTGACGGGATCCCTGCCAAAAATCAGGGAGTCCTTGAGGACTACCTGGTAAAAGACGGACGGACCAACACCTCAAGGATCTGCAGCCCTGACTCCCCCGGCGCCAAATACGCCCGTCTGGAATATTATACCGTTGCTGTCGGCGCGTCTCCTATTCCAGGAGACAACAGCGGACATTCTGTAAAGGAGGAATGCTTTTTTAAAAACCCTTCTTCTGATCAGGCAGAGCTGGAAATCCACCTTGACACCGGCCGTCATCATCAGATACGGGTACAGCTTGCCTCCATGGGCTGTCCCATCGCCGGTGATACAAAGTATCATTCCCTCTCCTCCAAAGCTGCCCCTCCCTCCAGGGAAACGGGTGCGATCCTGCAGCTTTGCGCCTTTCACCTGGAATTTTTCCATCCCCTCTCCGGCGCTCCTATGTCTTTTCACCTGACAGAAGATATAGGCGCAAGATGAATATAAACAAAGGCAAAATACAGACACAAACAAAATACCACAAAATACAAACCGGTATGAGATCACCACACGGATCCATACCGGTATTTTATACTTTACTTTTTATCGTTTTATCTTTTTTATGATACTACACCATTTCAGGCTCCCCAGCTGCCTCTTCATTCAGCGCTTCTTCATACCTTTCAAGAATAATATTCTGAATCCGCTCTCTTGTAGCTGAATTGATCGGATGTGCAATATCCCGGTATTCGCCGTCCAACGCTTTTTTACTTGGCATAGCTATAAAAAGCCCTTTTTCTCCTTCGATTACTTTAATGTCATGCACGACAAATTCCTCATCCATCGTAATTGACACTACCGCTTTCAGTTTTCCTTCCTTCGCAACTTTGCGCACACGTACATCTGTGATCTGCATTTCCTCTAGCCCCTTTCTTGTCAGTCAATGCACTTTGGCTTTTTCTTACAGTGCATACCTCTCATTTTTTTCGACTACAATCTTCACACCATTTTCTCCCACATGACGCGTATTGGCCCTGATGGTATCACGGCTTTCTACAATACAGTTTTCAATGTATGTATTGTCACCGAGATATACGTCATTTAAAATAATGGAATTTTTAATGACACAGTTGTTTCCCACAAAGGTCTTTTTAAACAATACGGAATTTTCTACTGTTCCGTTGATAATGGAACCGCTGGCCACAAGACTGTTCTTTACCACTGCACCCGGATTATATTTCGCCGGCGGCAGGTCGCTCACCTTGGAATAGATCCCCGGATACTGTTTAAAGAAATAATCTCTTACTTCCGGCTTCAGAAAATCCATGTTTGTTTTGTAATACGCATCCACTGTAGCTATGTTGCTCCAGTAGTCTTTTATTTTATAACCGTATATTTTTTTCAGATTTTTATATCTGATCAAAATATCAGTTACAAAATCGTGTCTTTCCTCTTCCGCACAGTGTTCAATCAGATCGATCAGCTGACGTCTTCTGATGATATAAATTCCTGTGGAAATCGTATTATAAGCCGCCATCATTGGTTTTTCTTCGAACTCTTCAATGCGCATAGTCTCGTCCATTTTCAGAGTTCCAAAGCGTGTCGCATCTTCTCCCGGCGCCAGATCCCTGCATACGATGGTAATATCTGCCTTCTTGGCGATATGATACTCCAGCACCTTGTTGTAATCCATTTTATATACAGCGTCCCCGGATGTAATGATCACATAAGGTTCATGACATTTCCTTAAAAAGTCCAGATTCTGATAAATGGCATCTGCCGTTCCTCTGTACCAATATCCGTTATCCGCTGTGATCGTCGGGGTAAATACATAAAGTCCCCCCTGCTTTCTTCCAAAATCCCACCATTTGGAGGAATTTAAATGTTCATTCAAAGAGCGCGCATTGTACTGTGTCAGCACCGCTACTTTCTGGATATGAGAGTTGGACATATTACTCAGGGCAAAATCAATCGCCCGGTAGCTGCCTGCAATAGGCATTGCCGCCACAGCCCGTTTGTTCGTCAATTCCCTCATCTTATTGCTGTTTCCGCCTGCTAAAATAATTCCTACTGCTCTCATATTCTCTCACCCGCCTTTATCAATGTCTCTCCGCTCTCCAGCATGCCTCCCGGGTAATCCTCTTTTACAGTCACTCCGCTGATCGCTGTGTTTTTCCCGATCTGCACTCCTGCCGGTATGACAGAATTTTCCCCTATCGTCACAAGCCCGAAGGAATAGATATTGGGTTTCAGAAGATTCGGCGTATCCGCTCCCGTTCCCAGAGTTACATTATCGTTAATATGAACGCCTTCTGCTATGATCGCTTTATCGATAATACATCCGGAATCTATCTTCACATCTTTCATGATAATGGAATCCCGCACAACGCTTCCCTCTCCGATAGTGACACCGGATCCGATCACACAGTTGTGAACTTCCCCATAGATTTCCGCGCCATCCCCGATAATGCTCCGGTCAATGATCGCACGCTCTGAAATATACTGTGGTGGAATAATGTCGCTGTTTGTATAAATCTTCCAAAATTCTTCATATAAATTAAATTCAGGAATAATATCGATCAGTTCCATATTGGCTTCCCAGTAAGATCCCAATGTTCCTACATCTTTCCAATATCCGTTATATTCATATGCAAACAGGCGTTGTCCATTTTCATGGCAGTAAGGGATGATATGTTTTCCAAAATCGCATCCCGGCACATCCCTCAATTCCATCAGCGCCTTTTTCAGGATAGGCCAGCTGAAAATATAAATTCCCATAGATGCAAGATTGCTTTTCGGTTCCGGAGGCTTTTCCTGAAATTCTGTAATCCTTCCGTCCCCATCGGCTACAACAATTCCAAAACGGCTTGCTTCTTCCATCGGAACCGGCATAGCTGCTATGGTAACATCTGCATGATTTTCTTTATGGTAATCCAGCATCACCTCATAGTCCATCTTGTAAATATGGTCTCCCGACAAGATCAGGACATAATCCGGATTGTAGGTTTCCATATAATCCATATTCTGGTAAATTGCATTGGCTGTTCCCGTGTACCATTCGCTGTTTGCGCTTTTCTCGTATGGCGGCAGGATGGACACCCCTCCAATATTGCGGTCCAGATCCCACGGAATACCAATCCCTATATGTGTATTAAGCCTTAAAGGCTGATACTGCGTCAGCACTCCCACTGTATCAATTCCAGAATTAATGCAGTTACTGAGCGGAAAGTCTATTATTCTGTATTTTCCCCCAAACGCAACAGCCGGCTTTGCTACTTTTGCTGTAAGGACTCCCAGTCTGCTGCCTTGTCCCCCTGCCAGCAACATTGCTATCATTTCTTTTTTAATCATGCCATCACCCCTTCTCAGTAATATAGTGTAAATTATTATACCATACTTCCGTATTTAAGTGAACATATTTTACAAAAAAAATGGCTTTTCGCGACTTTTTTTATTAATATATCACAAAAATTGTTCCTTGGCTTTTCGTACATCTCTGTTTATAATAATATAAATAAGAGTTCAAAAATATGACAGTTTTTAATCACTTAAGGAGAGATATCACATTATGTATAACATTAATTTCAATCAACCGATCCATATTCACTTTATCGGAATCGGCGGCATCAGCATGAGCGGCCTTGCCGAGATCCTTCTGAAAGAGGGGTTTGTTATCTCCGGATCTGACACTAAGGAATCCGCTTTAACAGAACATCTGGAAAAACTGGGCGCCCGCATCTTTTACGGCCAGAAGGCTTCCAATATTATAGAAGGGATAGATCTGGCAGTGTATACTGCTGCCATACATGGGGATAATGAAGAATTTGCCGAGGCACGCCGCCAGGGTATCCCCATGCTCAGCCGCGCTGAACTGCTGGGACAATTGATGAAAAATTATGATGTACCTGTGGCTATTTCAGGAACTCACGGAAAAACTACCACAACTTCCATGCTTTCTCACATTCTCCTTGCCGCAAAAAAGGATCCTACTATTTCAGTGGGCGGCATTTTGAAAGCAATCGGAGGAAACATCCGGGTAGGCAGCTCCGAGCTTTTTGTGACAGAGGCCTGCGAGTACACCAACAGCTTTCTTCATTTTTTCCCAAAGATCGCTGTCATCCTCAATATTGACGCGGATCACCTGGATTTCTTCAAAGATCTTGACGATATCCGACATTCTTTCCGCCGTTTTGCCCAGCTTCTTCCTGCGGACGGTACGCTCATCATCAATAAGGAGATCGAGCATCTGGAAGAGATCACTGACGGGCTTTCCTGCCGTGTAGTTACTTTCGGCCTGGATTCTTCCGCGGACTATTATGCGGATCAGATTTCCCACGATGAAACAGGGAACGCTGCTTTCCATGTTGTTTTCCACGGAAAAGACACGGGACGGGTAGAGCTGTCTGTCAAAGGCGACCACAACATCTGCAACGCCCTTTCTGTCATTGCAGTGGCAGATCTTCTGGATATTTCAAGAGATGACGTCTGCAGCGGTCTTCAGTCTTTTACCGGAACAGACCGGCGGTTTGAACATAAGGGCGACTGGAACGGGGTAACTGTCATCGATGACTACGCCCATCACCCGACGGAGATCAAGGCTACTTTAAAGGCTGCCGATGTTTATCCCCACCGGGAGATCTGGTGCGTATTCCAGCCTCATACCTACACCCGCACAAAAGCACTCTTCCCGGAGTTTGTGGAGGCATTATCCCACACCGACCATGTTGTCCTTGCCGACATTTATGCCGCACGGGAAACAGATACCCTGGGAATATCCTCCCAGATGCTTGCCGAAGAACTGAAGAAAAAGGGATGCGATGCATATTATCTTCCGTCTTTTGAGGCAATCGAAGATTTCTTAAAAACACATTGTCAAAAAGGAGATGTGTTGATAACTATGGGCGCCGGAAACGTTGTAAACATTGGAGAAGCGCTTTTAAAATAGCAGTTATCCACATTTTCCACAGGATTTTATCCACAAAAAAGCTGATTTTTGACGGAAAAATTTCTTTTTTGCCTGTCCACTGAATGCTATAATGAGTCTAGTATTTTTGTTATAGTAAAAGTGGGGAATATGATGAAACAAATAAAGCTGAAAAGATGCAGGCAGGATAATGCGATCCTGCTGGATCATGAATTTATCGACCAATATATGCCGGAAGCCAACGGGGAGTATGTAAAAGTTTATCTCCTTCTGCTCCGGCTTTTGAATGATACCAAGACACCGCTGACTGTTTCCGGCATAGCCGACATCCTGGACGATACAGAAAAAGATGTGATCCGCGCTCTGAAATACTGGAAGAAACAGGGAATTTTGGATTTCGACATTCTCGACACCAACGGCGGTCCCGGATCCAAAGATCACTCTTCGGACAAGGGTACGGCCGTTTCCTCTGAACCGCAGGCGGATTCTGTTCCCGGCACAGGCGGCGAGGATTCCAGCGCTCTGTCAGATAACAATATCACTCAGTTCCGCAACCGAAAGGAGTTAAAGGAGCTTCTCTTTGTCGCGGAGCAATATCTTGGAAAAACACTTTCCGCCACAGATATGAAGACGATCACTTATTTTTATGACAATCTCGGCATGTCCACGGACCTCATTGAATATCTCATTGAATACTGCGTGGAAAACGGACATAAGAGCATCCACTATATTCAGAAAGTGGCTCTGTCCTGGTCTGACCGGAAAATAAAGACCGTAGAAGATGCCAAGCGCAGTGTAGTTTCCTGCAGCAAAAGCGGTTATGCCGTACTGAAAGCTTTCGGTATTACGGGACGGGCACCAGCTGCTTCCGAAAGCGCATACATACGCCGCTGGGAAAATGATTACGGTCTGTCCCTGGAGCTGATCCTTGAGGCATGCAGCCGCACAATGTCCAGCATTCATCAGCCCAGTTTCGACTACACAGAATCGATCTTGAAAAGCTGGTATGAAAATGGTGTGAAAAACCGAAAAGATATTGAAGCGCTGGATCTTGCATATCACAAGGAAAAGGGCTCTGACAAGCGGCGGACAGCTTCCGAATCCCCCAATATATCCCGGAATAAATTCAACAATTTCGAAGGCCGGGTATATGAGGATATGGATGATCTCACACGAAAGCTGATCCAGAGCAAATAGAGCGATGATTTTCACAGAAGGGAGAATACTGTGGCACTAACCAATTCTCAATACGATCAGTTCATGCATATTTATGAACAGCGCCGGCTGGATAACGAATACCGACGGCGTAAAAGATATGAATCTGTTATTAAAAAAATACCGGAAATAAAAGCTCTGGATGATTCTATTTCCACCCTAAGCGTACAGCAGGGGCGCAGGCTTCTGGAGGGAGACGACCTTGCCTTAAGCAGCCTGAAGGAAAAGCTTCACGAACTTTCACAAGAAAAGGCAGCTCTTTTAAAAGAAGGCGGTTATCCGGCAGACTACCTCGATCTTCATTATACCTGTCCTGACTGCCGCGATACCGGCTATATCGGTACACGGAAGTGCCATTGTTTTCAGAAAGCAGTGATCGACCTGCTCTATACGCAGTCCAATCTTCAGGATATCCTGAAAAAGGAGAATTTTGACACCTGCTCTCTGGAATACTATTCGGGAAGCCACATCGATCCCCTGACAGGGCGTTCCTCTCTGGAAGCCATGCAGATTGCCCTTCGGTCCTGCCATGAATTTGTAGATACTTTTTCATCTGAATTTCGGAATCTGCTTCTTTACGGCGATACGGGAGTCGGAAAATCTTTTCTCTCCCATTGCATCGCAAAAGAGCTGCTTGATCAATCTTTTTCCGTAATTTACTTTACAGCAGCCCGACTTTTTGATATCTTTGCTAAGAACACGTTTCACCGTGAAGAAGAAGCCGAGCTGGATTACGAACACATTTACAACTGTGATCTGCTGATCATTGACGATCTGGGAACAGAAATGAGCAACCGCTTTACAGTATCACAGCTGTTTGTCTGCCTGAACGAAAGGATTTTGCGGCAGAAATCTACTCTGATCTCCACAAATCTTGCCCTGGAGGATCTGAAAAATATTTATTCGGAACGGATTTTTTCAAGAATTACCAGTTCTTATACCGTTCTTCGACTGACCGGTGACGATATTCGCATACAGAAAAAACTGATGAACAGAATATAATTTTAGGAGGTACTGTAACTTATGCTGCGCCGCACTGAACGAAACTTGGAAAACATTCCCGTTGGAGCACTTGGGATCATTGCCCTTGACGGATGCGAGGAAATGGGAAACCGGGTAAATGATTATCTGGTGAAATGGAGAAGAGAGGACGGACATATCCACAAAAACGACGTGGTTTTCAGCGGGTATGAAAGAGATAATTATCTGATCAACGCAAAGGTTCCCCGCTTCGGATCCGGAGAAGCCAAGGGTATCATCGGAGAATCCGTACGCGGAAAAGATATTTATCTTATGGTAGATGTCTGCAACTACAGCCTGACCTATTCTCTGTCCGGACACACAAACCACATGTCCCCGGACGATCACTTTCAGAATCTGAAAAGAATCATTGCCGCCATCGGAGGCAAGGGCCGGCGCCTTAACGTGATCATGCCTTTCCTTTACGAAAGCCGCCAGCACAAGAGAAGCAGCCGCGAATCCCTGGACTGCGCTCTCGCGCTTCAGGAACTGGTACGCATGGGCGTGGACAATATCATCACTTTCGACGCTCATGATCCCCGTGTACAGAATGCGATCCCTTTAAGCGGATTTGAAACTGTCCGCCCGACTTATCAGTTTGTAAAGGGACTTCTGCGACATGTAAAAGATCTTCAGATCGACAGCCAGCACATGATGGCCATCAGCCCTGATGAAGGAGCAACAGGACGCGCCGTGTATCTTGCCAACGTGCTGAACCTTGATATGGGTATGTTCTACAAACGCCGTGATTACACCCGTATCGTAAACGGACGCAATCCGATTGTTGCCCACGAATTTCTGGGGTCTTCTGTGGAAGGAAAAGACGTCATCATTCTGGATGATATGATCTCCTCCGGAGACAGTATCCTGGATGTTGCCCGCCAGCTGAAACAGCGGAAAGCAAAACGGATTTATGCCGCTGCTACCTTCGGCTTATTTACAAACGGTATGGAGAAATTTGACCAGGCCTATGAAGAAGGGATCATAAACGGAATCCTTACAACAAATCTTATTTACCAGACGCCTGAGCTTCTTTCCCGTCCGTACTATATCAACTGTGATATGAGCAAGTATATCGCGCTTATGATCGATACGCTGAACCACGACGGTTCTATCAGCAGCATTCTGAATCCTGTTGACCGCATCCAGAATGTTGTCGACAAATACCGCCGCGGCGAAGAAATCTAATATTTAAAATATATTATTTTTTCTGAAGCTTTTTAGGGTGAGTGTACACACTTTGTATGCTCACTCTTTTTTGATTATATCCATCCAGGAAACTGCCGATCTTTCTGACCGCATCAGAAAGCACCTCTTTGTCCGGCAGCATGACGATCCGGAAATGATCAGGAGCATTCCAGTCAAACCCGCTTCCCGGAACGAGAAGGATATTTGTTGCATACAGAAGGTCCCTGGCAAATTTCTTATCATCTGTGATCTGGAATTTCCGGATATCCAATTTGGGAAAAATGTAAAACGCACCGCTGTTTTTTACAAAGGAAAGTCCGTCGATCTTTTTCAACTCCTCTATTGTAGCTTTCCGCTGCTCATAAATCCTCCCGCCCGGTCTTACCATAGCTGCCGGAGTTTCCATATCCTCAAGAGCAGCCGGAATCACCATTTGTCCCAATGTATTCGCACACAAACGCATGGAGGTAAGCTTAACGACGCCCTTCTTATATTCTTCTGTCAAATGGCGGGGACCGCTTATCACCATCCAGCCGCAGCGGTATCCGCAGAGACAGTGGGATTTTGACAATCCATTCATAGTAACTACCGGAATATCTTCCGCCAGAGAAGCCAGGGAAATATGGGTGAGATCATCCATCACCAATCTGTCGTAAATCTCATCTACAAAGAGGATCAGATGAAATTCCCTTGCGATCTGGGCCAGCTGCCTTAAGACTTCTTCCGGATAAAGCGCTCCGGTAGGATTGTTAGGATTGATCACGACTAAAGCTTTTGTTTTCGGCGTGATCTTTGAGCGAATATCAGCCATGTCCGGATACCATTTTGACTGCTCATCACACAGATAGAAAACCGGCTTTCCTCCCGCCAGATACACAGAATTTCCCCACAGCGAATAGCTGGGCGCCGGCACAAGCACTTCATCATTGTCATTCAGAAGAGGCGGCAGTGCAAAGGATACCACCTCGCTGACTCCATTTCCGATAAAGACATCCTCCGGTGTAATTCCTTTGATCCCCTTCTTCCTTTCATATTCACAGATCGCTTCCCGGGATTTCTTCATTCCCTGAAAATCACAATATCCCACTCCCTCTTCCAGATGTCCGGTCAGAGCGTTTTTAATGCTTTCCGGAAGCCCAAAGCCAAAAGCGGCCGGATTTCCCGTATTGAGTTTCAGCACCGGGATACCTTCCTCCTGCATTTTCATTGCTTCCACAAAAAGCGGGCCTCTGATATCGGAATGTACGTTGCTCATCTTTTCTGCCATTTTATAATTTTCCATAATACTGCCTCCTATGTATGATCCACTTTTTTGTCCGAACAAACTTTTTATTTGCCTTTATTATATAAACCCGCTATAATATATTCAAATATCTATAATTATATATATGTTATATAGTTTTAACTATAATATCAGCATCGTTTTGACCGTTTGGTTGATTGAAATCCTTACTGCAACATTGAAGTTGTAACTGCACATTGAAAACTTTATGAAGTTGTAACTGCACGCTGTCATGAGTAACTGCAACAGTTTTAATCTGTTTTTCTAGCTTTGGATTGCTTTTTTTCGATTTTCCTTGTAAAATTTCTTAAAGGAAGGCATCACAAAACACAGACTGCATTTTTTACTTTTCGCAGAAGTTGTAAATGCACCCCGTTTGTGTTCTCTTTTTTATCGTGTCCTGCCTTCTCTAAAATTCCGGTTTACTTCTTAAACAAAGCCGGTGTAAGGGTTATGGAATTGGACGGGATTTTCTCAAGGCCCAGGAGGTTCGCAGTTTCCTGACCGTAGATCTTG